>JAFVRI010000001.1 GCA_017504335.1 Clostridia bacterium | reverse complement strand
GGAGGCCCATTTGACCGCCTGAACTTCTTCAGGCTGGAGGATCACATCGTCGATGTTCACCTCCCGCTCGATGAAATACATATCATCGAAGCCGCCGGGGAAATTGATGGTCATCTGGGGGCGGATGCCGGTGAAGTCGATGGAAAGACCCAGCTCCTCCAGCACCTCGCGATGGGCAGCGGCAGGATGTTGGCATTCTGTTCAAACCAATGATCCACAATGATTCCAAGCAAGGCAAATCCCAATGCGCAGAATACAATACCGCCAATACTTCCCTCAATGGTCTTTTTGGGGCTAACATCCTCGATCAGCTTGTGCTTTCCGAAAAGGAAGCCCGTAAAATAGGCAAACACGTCGGTCACCCATGCACCGATGAATATCAAAAGATAAATGTACTTGCCGCTTTCGATGAAATCGCGCACATAGAGAATCGACAAAAGTGCCGCCAGAATATAGACCGTCAGAGCGTAGGCGGTCAGCACATCCGAAAAGGCCAGCTTGCCGTGAGACCAGATCACCAGCGGAAACAGATACAGAAGATACAGTGCCGCCGCCATAAACGCGATCAGGGCAAAATGCACCCGATTCTCCATGTACCGAAGAAGGAAAGGAGACACCAACGCGAAAAGATACGGCGGGATCACGATTGCCGCTTTTTTCTCCATGCCGATGCATTTGAAAATCTCATAAAGACAGATCACCGCAACGATCGCAAGGCCGATGGGCAGAGCGGGAGTCGCAGAAAAAATCAGAATCGGGATCAGTACGCAGAGCGCAACAAAGCCCGTCAATACTCGGGTCAACATGTTATTTTCTCCTTATACACCGCCGAATCGACGGTTTCTTTTTTTGAAATTCTCTACAATGGCATCCACGTCGCTTGTCTTGAAATCGGGCCAGAGCGTATCGGTGAAATACAGCTCGGCATACGCGGCTTGCCATAAAAGGAAGTTGGATATACGGTAATCTCCTCCCGTACGGACGATCATGTCAAGATCGGGAGACTCCTTGGTATACAGCGCGGAGGAAATATCCTCTGCCGTAACCTTTGTTTTTCCTTCGGCGATCAGAGTATTTGTCGCATGAACCAGCTCATCTCTGCCACCGTAGTTCAGCGCGATATTGACGATATATGGGTTATGCTTGGAGTCCTCTTCGATCTGCGCCATCTTTCGACGCATGGATTCGGAAAAGGGGGATCGGTCGCCAAGGAAGATAAACCGAGCATCATTTTTCTTCAGCTCCACGGCACATTCATCCAGATAATCCTCCAAAAGTGACATCAGCGAATCCACTTCCTTTTGCGGTCGCTTCCAGTTTTCTGTGGAAAACACGTAGAAGGTTGCCGCCTTCATTCCGATCTCTCCGCAATAGCGCATGATCTTCCGAAAGGCATCCGCTCCGAATTTATGTCCCGATTCTCTGGGCATCATTCTCTTTTTTGCCCACCGTCCGTTTCCGTCCATAATGAACGCAATGTGCTGAATCGGGCAATCCTGTATTACTTCCTTTTTCGCCATAAAACGATCCTCCAATTATAAAATCAGGACGGGCTTAAAACCCGCCCTGTATTCAAATGTCTGTTCAGATCTGCATGATTTCCTTTTCTTTTTTCGCGGTAACACCATCGATTTCCTTGATATACTTGTCGGTCAGATCCTGAACCGACTTTTCGGATGCCTTCTGCTCATCCTCGGTCATCTCGCCGTCCTTCTTCATCTTCTTGCAAAGATCGTTTGCATCTCTTCTGATGTTACGAATGGCAACCTTGGCATCCTCACCCGACTTCTGAACCTGCTTTACAAGCTCTTTTCTTCTTTCCTCGGTAGGCTGAGGGAATACCAGACGGATCACCTTACCGTCGTTGGTGGGGGTAATTCCGATATCGGAGGCAAGCAGTGCCTTTTCCATTTCCTTCAGCGTGGTCGCGTCATAGGGGGAAATGGTCAGAGTCTTCGCGTCCGCAACTCTCACGTCTGCCATCGAGGTGATGGGAGTGGGTGCGCCCCAATATTCAAAATTCACCTTGGAGATCACGGCGGCATTTGCCTGTCCCGCACGGATCGATCCCAAATTTTCCTCGTAGACCGAAATGGCCTTCTTCATTTTTTCTTCAAAATCCTTGGTATTGAGCTTCATAACTGTTCCTCCGTATGTATATAATCTAAAATTTTTATCGATGAATTTCGGTGCCGATCCGCTCACCCATGATCACTCGGTAAATGTTCATGGGATCCTTCAGCTCGAAGGCATAGGCGGAAATATCATTTTCCATGCAGAAGGTAGTTGCCGACAGATCAAGCGCCTTCAGCTGCTTGGCAAGAATTTCCGCATAAGTCAGCTCATCATAGCGAACCGCGGTGGGATCCTTTTTGGGATCCGCGGAGTAAATACCGTCAATATTCTTTGCCATGAGAACCACGTCTGCCTCGATCTCCGCCGCACGAAGCACTGCTGCCGTATCGGTGGAAAAGTAGGGAGATCCCAAACCGCATCCGAAGATCACGATAGTTCCCTCCTCCAGCGCTTTCACCGCTTCTCTGGTTACATAGCGATCGGCAAAGGTCTGCATCTCAACAGCCGTCATGACCTTGGTATTCAAGCCCTTCTGAATAAAGGTATCCTGAAGCGCCAACGCATTGATCGCGGTAGCGAGCATGCCCATGCTGTCCGCACGGACGCGATCCATCTCGCCGCCCTGTCTGCCTCGCCAAATATTTCCCGCGCCTACAATGATACCGATCTGTACACCCGCATCACGGCACTTTTTCAATACATCGGCAATCGAAGCGATAAAATCAAAATTGAGAATGCCGTCCGATCCTGCCGCAAGTGCTTCTCCCGATAGCTTCAGAAGCACACGCTTATACTTGGGAGCCATATTTTCCATACGTTTTACGCCTTTCCATCATCATACTGTCGGGCATTCCGCAGATCACAGAATTTCCCACATATTATTTTACTACATTTTTATGATTTTGTAAACAGGTAATTTCAATTTTTAACAAAAACTTTTACATAATCAGCTCCAAAACACCCACCGATGCCAAAAGTGATGGGATTCCGATTGCCAGTCCGTACAGCACGAACCGCACCACCGACAGCTTGACACCGTGCTGCTTGAGCAAATTGAACCACATAATCCCTGCCAAGGCTCCCACGGGTGTAAGAAACGCTCCAAGATTGGATCCGATGATCGTAGCAAAGATCTGCGACATATTTTCACATACACCGAGGATCTGGCTAAACAAAACACTCATGGGGATATTGTTGAGCACATTCGAGGCAAGGAAGGACAGAACGCCGTAAGAAAAAGCACCGTCGTCTCCCGCAAGGGCGACACCGATCCGTTCGGTCACTCCGCACAGCTCGAGCGCCAAGACCAAAATGAACATTCCGATGACAAAGGGGATGATCTCAAAGGGCATCCGCTTGATGGCTTCTCCCACAGGAGACAGCTTTTTTCTTCGCAGCAGCAGACAAAGTCCCGAGCAGACGAGGCAGGAAAGCCCCATGCCAAGAGCGATCAGCCACATATCAAAGCCAATAGTCTGCGACAGCGCCAAAAGGATCACACACCCGATCAGATGTCCGAGTGAGAGCCACATCAGGGGCTGATCG
>JAFVRI010000008.1 GCA_017504335.1 Clostridia bacterium | reverse complement strand
GTTGGGCTTGACGGCGATAAATCCGCGCTTGGTACCCAGGCGCTTTCTCTGTGCCTCGATTACTGCCAGATGCTCGTCGTTGATCTCCGGGATCACCATGGGAACGTCGGGAGTCCAACGGTTTGCGGAGTTGTTGGAGACCACGGGGATCTCTGCCTTGGCATATGCCTCCTCCAAAGCCTTGATCTCATCCTTCTTCATATCCACAGCGCAGAATACGAAGGAGCAAAGCTTGCCCATTTCGTCAATCTTTGCCGCATCCAGCACCATCATCTTCTTATATTTCTCGGGCATAGGGGTCTTCATCTTCCAACGGGAGCCCACTGCCTCCTCATAGGTCTTTCCCGCAGAGCGAGCCGATGCTGCCAGCGCAGCTACCTCAAAATAGGGGTGATTCTCCAAAAGGGTCAGAAATCTCTGTCCGACCATACCCGTGGCACCAACCACACCAACCTTCATCTTTTCCATGGCAAATCTCCTTTTGCGTTCCAATTTATAAATGTAGATGATACTATCATACCATATTCTTCAATAAAAATCAAGAAATTTTCTTTGGTAAAACGTAGAATGTTACCGAAAAACCAAGAAAAATTTTGTGTATTGATCATAAAAAACGCACGGCTCAATGGGTTAGCATCCGCTGATAGACCTCGTTGCGGGAGAGTCCCAGCGCCTTCGCCGTCGCCTTGATGGCATCATTTTTGGTACATCCCGTGGTCTCCATGTAGTAAGCGACCGTTTCCTCCACCGATTTTTCCTCCATGGGCACCATAGGGACAGGGCTTCCTCCCTCCACCACAAGGACATATTCCCCGCGGGGCTCCTTTTCCTCATAATATGCCACTGCCTCGGAAAGGGTCATGCGAAGCACCTCCTCGTTGAGCTTGGTCAACTCACGGCAAAGGGCTATGCGACGAGATCCCCCCAGGGTCTTTTCCAGATCCGAAAGGGTGGTTCTCAGCTTATGGGGCGCCTCATGCAGCAGAAAGGTTCTCGTTTCTCCCGCCAAAAGAGTCAGCCGTTCCCTTCTCTCCTTCTTCGGCACGGGCAGAAAGCCCTCGAAGGTAAAGCGTGCCGTGGGCAGACCCGAAAGGGTCAGTGCCACCACCATGGCGCAAGCCCCCGGCAAGGAGGTCACGGGGATCCCCTTCTCTACGCATAGTGCCACCAGATCCTCACCGGGATCGGAAATGGCGGGGGTACCCGCATCGGTCACAAGGGCGCAGGATTCCCCCGACGCCAAGCGACGGGTGATCTCCTCTCCCTTTTCACGGCGATTATGCTCATGGTAGGAGACCATGGGCTTGGAAATGCCGAAGTGGGTCAATAGGCGCAGAGAATTTCTCGTATCCTCCGCCGCAATAAAATCCACCTCTGCAAGGGTTTTCAATGCCCGCTCGGACAGATCGGCAAGGTTTCCGATGGGGGTGGCAACCAAGTAAAGGGTCCCACCCTTGATTTTATTTTTTTCTTCGTGATCGGTCATGATCGTCTCCTATCGTCACGGCTACTTCCTTCCCCGCATATACTGAACCTCGAAGGAATTTTTCGGAAAGGAGCCGCTTATGGCAATTAAAATTTATATTGATCAGGGGCACAATCCCTACAATCCCAATGCGGGAGCAGAGGGAAACGGCCTAAGAGAGCAGGATCTTGTATATGAGATCGGCATTCGTCTTGCCGACCTGCTCCGCGCCAACGGCAATTTTGAGGTTCGGCTCTCCCGTCCCACGGAGGACACACAGATCGGCTCCTCCAATGCCGAAAGCCTCAGGCTTCGGGTATCGGATGCCAATGCGTGGGGTGCCGACTATTTCATCAGCCTGCATACCAACGCCTCCTCCAATGCATCCGCCACGGGAATCGAAGCCTTCGCCTTCTCCCGTCCGTCTGTCGCCTTTTCTCTCGGAGAGGACATTCTCAGAGAGCTGAGCGAGTCTACGGGTCTTCGCAATCGGGGAATGCAGGTCCGCACGGGGCTTTACGTGCTTCGCCGCACTGCCATGCCCTCGGTTCTCGTAGAGCTTGGATTTATCACCAATCCCGAGGACGCAAGGCTTATGCTGGAAGAGCCCCAACGCTTTGCGCAAGGAATTTATGAAGGGATCTTGGATTATACGGGGATGTGATCACCCAAATTTACGCTCTCTCTTCGATCATTTTGAGCAGCTCCTCCTCGGAGATCACAGGCACACCGAGGGCTTGCGCCTTGGTCAGCTTACTGCCCGCCGCTTCTCCCGCTACCACGTAGGAGGTCTTTTTCGATACGCTGCCGCTGACCTTGCCGCCCATCGCCTTGATGAGCGCACCCGCCTCGTCTCTTGACATGGTGGGAAGCGTTCCCGTGAGAACAAAGGTCAGCCCGGCCAGCCGATCCTCCGCGGGCTTTGCCACCGAAACGGTCAAAAGCCCCGCATCGGTCAGCTTTTGGCACAGACGGCGGTTGGGCTCATGACCAAAGAAATCCACCACCGAGGCGGCGGTGATCTCTCCGAAATCATCCAGCTGACAGATCTCCTCTTTGGTCGCGTTCATGAGAGCATCAAGGGTTCCGAACCGTCCTGCCAGCGTCGCTGCCGCCACTTCACCCACGTTGCGGATGCCAAGGGCAAACACCAATCGCTCCAGTCCCGCGCTCTTGGATCCCTCAATGGCACGGATCAGGTTATCTGCCGATTTCTCGCCCATTCTCTCCAGCTCCGCCAGCTGCTCCCTTTGGAGCGCGTACAGATCCGCCACGTCTCCGATGAGGCGGTTGGCAAGCAACAGCTCCACGATCTGAGGTCCCATGCCGTCAATGTTCATGGCGTTCTTGGACACAAAATGCTCGATGCTTCGGGAAAGCTGAGCGGGACACGCGCCGTTGGTACAGCGGATCGCCGCCTCCTCTTCCTCGTTGTAATACACGGGCTCACCGCAGGAGGGACAATGGGTCGGCAGAGGAAATTCCCGCTCCTCTCCCGTCCGCTTTTCGGGCAGAGCGCGAACCACCTCGGGAATGATATCGCCCGCCTTTCGGACGATGACGCGGTCGCCGAGCATGATACCTCTCTGGCGGATAAAGTCCATATTATGCAGGGTCGCACGGCTGACGGAGGTTCCCGCCAAACGAACGGGAGACAGCACCGCCGTGGGAGTCAGAACACCCGTCCGTCCTACCGCAAGGGTGATATCCTCGAGAACCGTCTCCTTTTCCTCGGGAGGAAATTTGTATGCCACCGCCCAACGGGGGGTACTGGTTCCCTCTCCGATGATCCTGCGGTCGGAAAGATCGTCGATCTTAATGACCACACCATCAATGTCATAGGGCAGCTCGTCACGGGCGGCTCCGATGGTCTTGATATGCTCAATGACCTCCTCCGCACTGCGTGCTACACGGCGCAGAGGAAGCACGTGAAAGCCAAGGCTCTCCAACCGCTCCAAGGTCTCGGTATGGGTCGACGGCGCATGACCGTCCGCGTACAGCTCGCCACCTTGAAAATTAAATACAAAAATATCCAACCGTCTTTCGGCGGTGATGCGGGAATCCAGCTGACGCAAGGAGCCCGCCGCCGCGTTGCGGGGATTCGCCATCAGGGCTTGTCCCTCTTTTTCCCGCTTTTGGTTGATCTTTTCAAAGACCGCGCGGGGCATATAGACCTCGCCCCGAACCGTCAGCGTCAAAGGCTCGGAAAGCTTTAAGGGAATGGAAAACACGGTGCGAAGATTTTCGGTCACGTCCTCGCCCGTCACGCCGTCTCCACGGGTCGCTCCCCGTACGAATACGCCGTCCTCATAAGCAAGAGACACCGAAAGTCCGTCGATCTTCGGCTCCACCGAATAGGCGGGGTGGGATACCTCCCCTTCCATTCTGCGCAAAAAGTCCTCGGCCTCCTCATAGGAAAACACGTCCGCAAGAGAATCCATTCTGGCGGTATGGATTACCTTCTCAAATTTATCCAGAGGTCGACCGCCTACACGCACCGTAGGCGAGGCGGGGTCGTACCACTCGGGGTGCGATTCCTCCAACGCCTTCAGCTCGGCAAACAGTCTGTCATATTCAAAATCCGATATTTCGGGAGCGTCATAAACGTAATACCGCTCCGCATGATAGGTCAGAAGCCTGCGAAGCTCCAGTACCCGCTCTTTTTCGTTTCCACCGCAGAAATTCTTATTTTCTTCCATTTGTTTTCCTCCAACAGGATGCATACGGCATACATCTATTATTATATCACACCTTCCTCGGTTTCGCAAGTTTTTTCGTCATTTCTTTTTTTGTCGCATGAAAATCTTCCCCCTCTCATACTCATAAGAACAGAGACGTGGGCGGGGAGGTTCTTATGGTCGTTTTCTTTACCGTACTGATTTTTCTCTTGGTTTTGGTCAACGGATGGACCGATGCTCCCAATGCCATCGCAAGCTGTGTGGGAACACGGTCACTCTCTCCGAGAAGTGCCGTTGCCTTAGCCGCGGTCTGCAATTTTGCGGGAGCGTCATTCATGACTCTGATCCATACGGGAGTTGCCGAAACGCTGTTTGGTCTTTCGGATTTCGGCTCCGACCCAAGCACTGCCCTCCGCGCGCTTTGCGCCGCTCTTCTTACGGTGATCCTTTGGGGAATGGGTGCTCTGTTTTTGGGGCTTCCCACCAGCGAAAGTCATGCCCTGATCGCATCCATGAGCGGTGCGGCATTGGCACTTCGGTGGGATCTCTCCGTCATCGGAACGGAGGAATGGAAAAAGATCCTTCTCGGTCTGTTTCTTTCCACTCTTCCCGCCTGTCTGCTCGGTTTTCTTTTGGATTCCGTTCTTCGGAATCGTCTCCGCCACTTGCAAAGGCGGCAGGTTATGGGCTATTTCTCCCGTGCGCAACGGGTCAGTGCCGCAGGCAATGCCCTTCTTCACGGAGCGCAGGATTCTCAAAAATTCATGGGAGTCTACCTGCTGGGGCTCTCTCTTTTGGGGCGATCCCGCTTCGATTCGCAAGGAATCGTTCCTCTGCCTCTGGCTCTGAGCGTTGCCGCTGTCATGGGCTTAGGGACGCTTCTCGGCGGCTCACGGATCATCAAGAAAGTGGGCTGTGATATGGTGCGCTCCGATCCGTTGAGCGGATCCGCCTCGGATGCTGCAAGCGCGCTGTCACTCACCCTTTGCTTTCTTTTGGGATTGCCTGCTTCCACCACCCATTCCAAGACATGTGCCATGATGGGGACCTGCCTCTTCCGCAAAGGAAAAACCAACCTCTCGGTTGCGCTCCAGCTGCTTGCCGCATGGGTGTTGACCTTCCCTTCCTGTGCCATTCTCGGTTTTCTCCTGACCCGCTTGTTTCTTTGACGCGATCTATCACGAAATGAAAGCGAGGCTGCCATGTCCAAATACGATTATTTCTCTGCCTTAGAATCCCTTTGTTC
>JAFVRI010000050.1 GCA_017504335.1 Clostridia bacterium | reverse complement strand
TGGCGACTCTGCCGTTTTATTGGGATACGTTGGAGCCCGAGCGTGGCAAGCCCCGCTATGCCAAGGACAGCCCGAAGATCTACCGTCGTCCCGCTCCCGATCTTTGCATGGAGTTTTGCGAAGCCCATGGGATCGAGCCCCGTGAGCATGCCTTGGCATATGATGCTTTCTTCCCCAAGTGGCTGTATGAGGCAAGCGTGGACGAGGTGAAGCGGGAGCTGGAGAGGAGATTTTCGGAGATCTCCGCCCGTTACGCCCACAAGATCCCCACCATCGAGGTCACCAACGAGATGGGATGGAAGAAGGGAAAAACGGCATTTTATGACGAGCCGGATTTTGTGGAGTGGTGCTTTAAGCTGGCTGAAAAATATTTTCCAAACAACTGTCTTTGCCTCAATGAAGGGACCGATCTTTGTTGGGATAAGGGCTGCCGCGCTACCGATCAGTATTATTCCTACATCGAGGCGAACCTGCTCAAGGGAGCGAGGATCGATGCCATCGGGATGCAGTACCACCTCTTCCATAAATCGGAAAATGAATACGTAAAGACCAGACCGTTTCTGAATCCCGAGGGGCTTTACAAGCATATGGATCTGTACGCAGGTCTCGGTAAGCCCTTGCAGATCACCGAGGTGACCCTGCCCGCCTATTCCTGGGAGAAGGAGGACGAGGAGATCCAGGCAGAGATCCTTGAAAATCTCTATTCCATTTGGTTCTCTCATCCGAGTGTGGAGCAGATCGTCTATTGGAATCTGGTGGACGGCTACGCCCATCTGTGGGATCCCGACCCCGAAGCCATCAAGGCATCCCAAGGGGATATGACCTTGGGAGAGAATTATTTCTACGGCGGCCTTTTGCGCTTCGATATGACTCCCAAGCCCGCATATTTCAAAATCAAAGATCTTTTGCAGAAAAAGTGGCACACCGAAGAGGAAGTGGTGACCGATGAGAACGGATGCGTTTCGTTCAAAGGCTTTTTCGGCGGGTATGATCTTGAAATCGTGACGGAAGGAAATTCCGTGAAGGAATCTTTCGCGCTTTCTTCCAAGCAGGAAAACAAAAAAACGGTGGTACTGTCATGACGAAGGAGATCTGGATCATTCTTGCGTGTGTGCCGTTGTACGTGGTCAATTCCTTTTGCGACAAATATGTTTCGTCCAAAAGCGGGAGCGGACATAATTTCCTCTACAATACCGTCAAATTTCTGATCGGAAGCATCTGCCTT
This sequence comes from Clostridia bacterium, assembly GCA_017504335.1. GTDB lineage: Bacteria > Bacillota > Clostridia > Oscillospirales > CAG-272 > HGM12713. Next base: position 6,640 of record JAFVRI010000050.1, on the reverse strand, counting down.
TTGCCCATGTTTCTCGGCGATCACGCGCCGAGATTCCAAGCGGGAGTTCTCCTTTGCGGCATTGCCTGCGGCATCATGTATGCGGTCAGCAAGACCATTATCTTGCGGGGTTACGAAATGACCTCGGTTGCGTTTATGACCCTTTGTCATGCCTCGGGCATGATCCTTCCCTGTGTGCTGGGGCACTTTTTCTGGTCGGAGCCTTTGGGACTTTTGTCTTTGATCGGCATTCTGCTTGCGGTGGCTTCCATCGTGCTGCTGAAAGACAGCAAAGGGGAGAAAAAAGGGTTTGATACGGTTGGGATCGTGATCGGGATCCTTGTGTTCCTGACCAGCGGCGGCGTTATGATCGCGCAAAAAATGATGGGCCTTTATTTCTCCGAGCAAAGCGTGAGCGCCTATAATTTTTATTCCTTTGCGGTGGCGTGTCTGCTTCTCGGCGTATTTGTTCGCCCACGTGGGGAGAGCAAAACCGATCTGAAACGGATCCTTCTTTGCGCCGCGGGAAGTGCGGTCTCGCTCTGTGTGATCAGCCTGGTAATGACGGCTCTGGCGGGAAGCGTTCCGTCCGCCATCATGTTCCCTCTGTTTAACGGATCGGGTATCATTTTCGTCTGCATCTGCTCGGTGTTTGCTTTTAAGGAACCCTTGACGGCAAAGAAGATTTTGGGACTTGTCTTAGGTCTTTGCGGACTTTTCTTGGTGAATTTATAAGAATAAAATATATGCTCGGCGGGGGCTTGCTCCCGCCGTTTGATTGTTTCCTTTGGATGACATTCTTTTTGACGAAATCTCCTTGACGATTTTTTCGATTTATGTTATACTGTATCCAATCAAACAAGGAGGTATCACGATGGTGGAGATCAAAGAAACGGGATGTGCGTGCGGAAAAGCGCATCGCTGTGCCGTCAACAACGTGATCATTGGCAAGGGAGTGGTGGAAAAGCTCCCCGAAGAAATAAAAAAGATGGGTGCGACGAAGCCCTTTGTGCTTTGCGACGTAAACACCGACCGCGCGGCGGGACAGACCGTCTCGGTAATTTTGGAGAAGGCGGGGATCCCGTACAGCAAATACGTGATCGCCAAGGATCATTCCGAGCCCGATGAGGAAACGGTAGGAGCGGTATTTATGCACTTCGATCCATCCTGCGATCTGGTGCTTGCGGTTGGCTCGGGTGTGATTGGTGACGTATCCAAGATCGTGGCAACCGTGGCAAAGCTTGGTTATATGATCGTTGCGACTGCCCCCTCTATGGATGGCTATGCTTCCGCAACCTCGTCCATGGCAAGAGACGGTGTGAAGGTATCGCTTCCCACCAAATGCCCCGAGGTGATCATCGGTGACGTGGATATTCTGAAGGAAGCCCCCGCAGAAATGCTGAAGTCGGGTCTTGGAGATATGCTGGCAAAGTATATCAGCCTTGCCGAGTGGAGGATCGCGCGTCTGCTGGTAGGTGAATACTACTGCGAGGACATTGCCGAGCTGATGCGGGAGTGCCTCAGAGCCTGCTCTGACAATGCGGACGGACTGCTGAAGCGAGAGGATGCGGCGGTAGAAGCCGTGTTCCAAGGACTTGTGCAGGCGGGACTTGCCATGAGCTACGCCGATTGCTCCCGTCCCGCTTCGGGCGTAGAGCATTATTTCTCCCACGTTTGGGACATGAGAGCGTTGGAATTCGGAGATGCTTGCTCCACCCACGGCATTCAGGTTGCCATCGGTACCCTCTATTCCGCAAGACTTTACGAGAAGCTGAAAACCGTCACCCCAGATGTAAAGAAGGGAATCGCTTCGGTAGAAGCATTTTCGAAGGATGGATGGTTCGAGGAGCTTTCAGGCTTCCTCGGTTCGAGCGCGCAGGCGATGATTCGCTTAGATGCCAAGGAACAGAAATATGATCCGGAAACGCACAAGGTGCGCCTTGTCAAGATCGTGGAGAATTGGGATGAGATCCTCCGGATCATCGATGAGGAAATTCCCACCGCCGCAGAGCTGGAGGCGCTTCTCGATCGGATCGAATGCCCCAAGCGTCCCTCTGAGATCGGGATCGACGAAGCACTGCTTCCCATTACCTTCAAGGCTACCAAGGATATTCGCGATAAATACATCCTTCCGAGACTTCTTTGGGATCTTGGGCTTTTGGATGAAATGGCAGATACACTGGCATAAAAAAGAACACGGAGAACGGGTTTCGTTCTCCGTGTTCTTTTGTTTAGATGGAAATGATCTTGAATGCTTCCAGAACGGAAGAGACTAAGATGGTCAGAATGCAAATGGGAGCAATGTAGCGGATGATGACCCGATACAGAAGCCTTCCTCGGAAGGGGGAGCTGAGGGAGACCTCGTCCTCGATGGCACTTCGGGGCTTGATGAAATAGCCCACAAAGAGACAGGTGGCAAATGCCACAACGGGCATGAATATACTGTTGGTGATGAAGTCGAAGAAATCCAGGAACTGCTTTCCGAGGAGGGTAACGCCGCTCCATGCGCTGGAACCGAGCGCGGATGGAATTCCCAGAAGGAGACAGATCCCAAGAACCAGGAAGCAACTGCTCTTTCGTCCCATCTTCAGCTTGTCCTGGAAGATGGATACCACGGTCTCCATGAGCGAGATGGCAGAGGTGAGCGCTGCCAGCAAGACCATGAAGAAGAAGAGCACGCCGATGACGGTGCCGCCGGGCATGGTTTTGAAGATCTGAGGAAGAGTGATGAACATCAGACCTGCGCCCTTGTCCATATTTTCCACGTTTCCGCCTTCAAAGGCAAATACGGCGGGAACGATCATCATGCCCGCAAGGAAGGCGATGCCTGTGTCAAACAACTCGATCTGGTGAACCGATTTTTCAATGCTGATATCCTTCTTCATATACGATCCGAAGGTGATCATGATTCCCATCGCCAACGACATGGAGTAGAAGAGTTGTCCCATAGCGGCAACCACGGTCATGATGGAAAACTGGGAAAAGTCGGGCTTGATATAATAAAGCAATCCGTCAAAGGCGCCGTCCAACGTAACAATCGTATAGACAGCTATAAAGAGCGTAAGAAGCACGAGGATCGGCATCATGATTTTGCTGACCTTTTCGATCCCCTTTTCCACACCGAAGAGAACGATGACGGCGGTCAATGCAATAAAGAGAAGAAACCAAACAATGGGTTCTCCTGCCTTGGCAATATAACCCCCGAAGTAGGTTCCTTCCGCCATGCTTGATGCTTCTCCGGTTATGAAGCCAAACAAATACTTCAATACCCATCCGCCGATGACTGAATAATAGGGAAGGATCATGACGGGAATCAGCGCGCCAAGCCATCCTACGAAGGAAAATCTCTTGTCAAGAGAGGTGTAAGCGCCGATGGGACTCAGCTTGGTTTTTCTGCCGATGGCGATCTCGGCTACCATCAAAGAAAAGCCGAAGGTTACCGAAAGGATGATATAGACCAAAAGGAAGATGCCGCCTCCGTATTTTGCGGCAAGGTATGGGAAACGCCAGATGTTTCCAAGACCGACCGCCGAGCCTGCCGCGGCAAGCACGAAGCCGATCTTTCCCGTAAAGGAACTTCTTTCAGAACTCATATTGTACTCCTAAAATCTTTCGTTAAATGTATTATACCACAGAATTCATCTTTTTTCAACGAAAAACGGGAATTATCCCAAAAGAAAATCAAAGACAAGCATCACGGCAAAGCCGAGTAGGAGCGTATAAGTGGCGCTTCGTTCGTTGCCGTGGGCGTGGGTCTCGGGAATCATTTCGTCGCTGATGACGTAGAGCATGGTTCCGCCCGCAAACGCCAAGGCAAAGGGAAGGATGGCGGTGGATACCGAAACCGCAAAATATCCGATGAGGGTGCCGATCACCTCCACAAGACCCGTAGCAAGGGCAATGAGGAAGGTTCTTCCCCGACTCATGCCCGCTACCAGCATGGGAGCGATGATGACCATGCCCTCAGGAATGTTTTGCAGGGCGATTCCCCCCGCTACAGTAATCGCGCGGGAAACGTCGCCATCTCCGAAGCTGACACCCGCGGCGATTCCCTCGGGAAGGTTATGGATGGCAATGGCAATGACGAACAGTAAAACTTTATTGAGGGCCTCGGTTTGCCCCGGATGCCTTTCCTGATCGATCCCCGTCATTTTATGCAGGTGAGGAACCAGTTTGTCGATGAGATTCAGACAAAGGGCACCGCAAAAGATGCCCGCAACGGTAATAAGAAGGGGCAACCATCCGTCTCCGTATTCCAAGGAGGGAAGAATCAATCCCACCACCGCCGCGGCAAGCATGACTCCTGCCGCAAAGGATAAAATAATGTCGTTGAATTTATGAGAGGGCTTCCTGAAGAGAAAACCCAGAAGCGCACCGATGACCGTGGCGCCACCCACCCCAAGGGCGGTCAATAAAACCTCACGCATAGAAAACCTCGATTCATAAAAGTTATTTTTTTCATTATACCACAATTTCGGGAAAATGTAAAGAAAAAGCCGTGTCAAATGATGACACGGTTTTTCTTATGAATTCAAAAGAGATTCCAGTTCCCGTATCCGCTCCGAACTCGGTTCAGGCAGAGAACCGAAGGGGAAGGGGATCCCCATCCCGTCGTATTTGACCTGACAGATCTTTCGGAAGGGCAAAAGCTCCACCCGATCCACGCAAGCGTGGCTACGGACGATCTCCCGAAGGGAAAGGATCCCTTCCTCGGAATCGTTCTTTGTGGGAATGATCACCTGTCGGATCGTGGTGGGAATCTTTTTTTCATTCAGGTAAGAAAGAAAGGCGAGAGACGAATCGAGGGAACAGCCCACGTATTGACGGTAATCTTCATTCGTGGTGTACTTCACGTCCAAAAGAACCCGATCGGTCTCGGCAAGCAGGGCTTTAACCGAATCCGAGAGTATACAACCGGATGTATCCAGGCAGGTGTGGATCTCCGCCTCATGGCAGAGCCGAAACACTTCTCGGCAAAAATCCGCTTGCAGAAGGGGTTCGCCGCCCGACAGGGTGATGCCGCCTGATGCCCCGAAATATTCCCGATAGCGCTTCACCTTGGCAACCAAAGCCTCTGGGGTGTATTCCTCGCCGCCCTTTAGATCCCACGTGTCGGGATTGTGACAGCACCCGCAACGGAGAGGGCACCCTTGCAGAAACGCTACGAAGCGCACACCGGGGCCATCTACCGTTCCGAGAGATTGGATCGAATGGACTCGACCGATCACGGTTGTTTGTTCCATATTACAGAGAAACGTGGAAGGTACGGCTGATGACCTCACGCTGTTGCTCACGGGAGAGCTTATTGAAGTGAACGGCGTAACCCGATACACGGATGGTCAGGTTGGGATATGCCTCGGGATTTTCGTATGCCTTCATCAGCGTCTCGCGATTCATGACGTTTACGTTGATGTGATGGGCCTTCTTTGCAAAGTAGCCGTCAAGGATCGATACCAGATTGGAAACACGGTCCTCGTCGTTCTTGCCCAGTGCCTCGGGGGTAATGGAGAAGGTGTTGGATACACCGTCGCGGCAATCGTCATAGCTGATCTTCGCCACCGAGTTGAGGGATGCCAGTGCACCGTTTTCCTCGCGGTTGTGCATGGGGTTCGCTCCGGGAGCGAAGGGAGCAGATGCGCTTCTTCCGTCGGGAGTTGCGCCTGTGTTCTTTCCGTACATGACGTTGGAGGTAATGGTGAGAACCGACAGCGTATGGATCGCATGACGGTAGGTGGGCGTCTTGCGAAGCTCGGTAATGACACGGTGGGTCATATCCTTTGCGATCAGATCCACACGGTCGTCATCGTTTCCGTACTTGGGGAAGTCGCCTACGGTGTTGAAGTCAATGATGAAGCCTTCCTTGTCCTTGATGGGCTGAACCGATGCGTACTTGATGGCACTCAGGGAGTCGGCAACCACGGAAAGTCCCGCAATACCGAATGCCATGAAACGCTCTACGTTCGTATCATGCAAAGCCATCTGGGTCTTTTCATAGGCGTACTTGTCGTGCATATAGTGAATGACGTTCATGGTGTTGACATAGAGACGGGAGAGCCACGCAAGGTAGATCTCCATGCGGCTCATGACCTCATCAAAGTCCAGCTTGTCTCCCGACATAACGGGCATCTGAGGGCCGATGTGCATACCGCTGGTGGTATCGTATCCGCCGTTGATGGCGATCAGCAGAAGCTTTGCCAGATTGCAACGGGCACCGAAGAACTGCATCTGCTTACCGATCTTCATGGCGGAGACGCAGCAGGCGATGGCATAGTCGTCGCCGTAGATGGGGCGCATTACGTCATCGTTCTCATACTGGATCGAGTCGGTATCCTTGGAGACCTTCGCGCAGAAACGCTTGAAATTCTCGGGCAGGGCATTGGACCAAAGAACGGTCAGGTTGGGTTCGGGAGCGGAGCCGAGGGTGTAGAGGGTGTTGAGCATACGGAAGGTGTTCTTGGTAACCAGCGTCCGTCCGTCCTCGCCCATACCTCCCAGCGCCTCGGTGATCCACATGGGATCACCGCCGAACAGCTCGTTGTACTCGGGAGTACGGAGATGACGGGCAATACGAAGCTTCATAACAAAGTCGTCAAACAGCTCCTGGGCCTCGACCTCGGTAAGGGTACCGTTGGCGAAATCGCGCTCAACATAGATATCGAAG
>JAFVRI010000049.1 GCA_017504335.1 Clostridia bacterium | reverse complement strand
GGAAGGCCATTTGCGCACTGTCGGGCAATCCCCGCGCCATCCATGAGCTTGCCGCAACACTGGGAAGCATGCCGGAGGCATTGGCGGATCATATTAACGAAATTGCGTTTGATATATACGGTGATGCCTTGATCGAGGAATGCGACTGCGGCTATTCGGTGATTGAGGATTATCGGGATTATGTGGAAGGAGAGAATCAATGAGTCGAAGTGATATGGAAATTCAAAAGATCCCTAAGAGAATCTTAAATACGCTCTTATTATCGGTATCGGCAGGTGTCGTTCCGAGAATCGGAGCGCCCTATCTTGCCATCGGACGAAAGGATGAGATCGAAGCTCTGCTACACGATCTGGAACAGATCAATGAGGGTTGCGGAACCATGCGGTTTATCGTGGGACGTTACGGAAGCGGAAAAAGCTTTCTGATGCAGCTGATCCGCGGCTATGCTCTGGAGCGAGACTTTATTACCGCCGATGCCGATCTTTCCCCAGAGCGCAGACTCTACGGCTCGGGAGGAAGCGGTGTTGCGACCTATCGGGAGCTGATTAAAAATATGGCATCCAAATCTTCTCCCGACGGAGGGGCTCTGCCAAAAATGATCGCCCGTTGGATCGAGCAGCTGAAGGCGAGGATCGTTTCCGAGGGAATTCTGCCTGAGGATGAGCGCTTTGTGAGTCGCTTGAACGGCGTGGTTGCCGAACAGATGAGTGAGATCGAATTCATGGTAGGAGGCTTTGATTTTTCCCGTGTGATCACGGAATACTATCGCGCCTTCGCGGAAGAAAATGATGAAAAGAGAAGTGCTTGCCTGCGTTGGTTACGCGGCGAGTATGCTACAAAAACCGAGGCGAGAAGAGAGCTTGGCTTTTCGGTGTCGGTGATCATCGATGATGAGAACTGGTACGATTTCCTGAAGCTTTGGGCGATTTTGGTTCGACTGATCGGATACAGAGGTCTCGTTGTATTCATAGACGAGTGCGTCAACCTATACAAGATCAGCCACCGTGTCAGCCGAGAGAATAACTATGAAAAGATCCTCTCCATGTTCAATGATACCTTGCAAGGAAGAGCGCCCGGACTTGGCGTGATCCTCGGCGGAACACCTCAGTTTATGGATGATCCGCGAAGAGGGCTTTTTAGCTACGAGGCACTTCGAAGCCGTCTGTGCAACAGCCGCTATGCATCGGAGCAATATCGGAATCTGGTAGGGCCCGTGATCCGTCTGAAGCGCTTGAGCGACGATGAATTGTTTGCACTGATTTCCAGAGTGACCAAGCTGTATGCGGTCAATTACGGGAAAGAGCCGAGATTGACCGAGGAGGAAATTGTTCGCTTTTTGGAGATTTCGCTTTCCAGAGCGGGAGCAGATGAAATGATCACTCCCCGTGAAATGCTTCGGGATTATATGACGGTTCTGAATATTTTAATGCAAAACGAGCAGGCAACCTTTGAGGATGTAATGGCAAGTGCGATTACCGTACCAAGCACGGAGCACGCGGAGGAAAAGGAAGAAAAAAAGACCGAGCGGACCTATACCGTAACCGATCTTGAATTTTAGAAAGGGAGAGCGCTATGACCGAAGCAGACCGTATATTTGGACGGTTTCCATCCTTTATTCGCGAATATGTCTATGCTCATGCATGGGAAGCGCTGCGAAGCGTTCAGGTAGAGGCGGCAAAAACGATCTTAGAAAGCGATCATCATCTTCTTCTGACCTCATCTACGGCAAGTGGAAAGACCGAGGCGGCATTTTTTCCGATTCTGACAAGGGTCTGTGAAGCTCCATCGGAAGGAATCTCGGTTTTGTATATTGCCCCCCTGAAGAGCCTGATCAACGATCAGTTTGAACGGATCAGCGAGCTGTTGGATGAAAGCGGAATCCGTGTGACACATTGGCACGGAGATGTGGCGCAATCTCAAAAGAAAAAACTTTTGGAAAACCCCGAGGGGATTCTTCAGATCACTCCCGAATCTTTGGAAGCGATGTTAATGAACCGCTCCAACGATATTCCCAGATTGTTCAAAGGATTGCAGTTTGTGGTTTTGGACGAGATCCATACCTTGACGGGAACCGATCGTGGAAATCAAATTCTTTGTCAGTTGATGCGCATGGAGCGGTTGATCGGCTCCTCTCCCAGAAGAGTGGGATTGTCGGCAACGGTGGGCGATCCCGATTTGGCTGCCAAATGGCTGGCAGCGGGAACCGACCGCTCGGTGGACGTTCCGCTTTTCCCAAACGAAAAGATTCGTTGGCGATTGGGAATGGAACATTTTTTGATTCAAAATCCAAATTTCGATCAAACAGGGTCTCCTTTGGACGGAAAGGATCGACCGAGAGCGCTGCTGGATGCAGGCTATGAATACGCATACGATTGCGTCAAAAGTAAAAAAGCCTTGGTGTTCTCCAATTCCAGAGAAGAGACCGAATACGTGTGCGCCACCCTTCGTCAGATCGCATCCAAGCGGGGCGACAAGGATGTGTTTTATATTCATCACGGAAATCTGTCTGCCTCTCTTCGGGAGGAAGCGGAGCGTCGGATGAAAAACAGTGATACCTTTGCGGTGACCTGTGCCACTGTTACCATGGAGCTTGGGATTGATATCGGAAGATTGGAGCGGATTCTTCAAATTGATTCTCCCAATTCGGTATCGGGATTTTTGCAGCGGCTCGGACGCTCTGGACGGCGGGAATCGCCGCCTGAGATGATGATGGTGTTTCGGGAGGAAGAGCCTTTGCCCAATGCGCCTCTTCCGCAACTGATCCCGTGGGAGCTGATCCGAGCGATTGCCATCGTGCAGCTCTATATTGAGGAACGGTTTGTGGAGCCGCCGTCTCGGAAGAAAGATCCGCTCAGCCTTTTGTTTCACCAAACGCTCAGTGTGCTTGCATCCTCGGGTGAGTTGACCGTTTCCGCCCTTGCGGAGAGAGTGCTCTCCATGCCTCCCTTTGCATCGGTGGAGAAAGAAACCTACAAAGCTCTGTTGGTTTCCATGCTCAATCAAGACTTTTTGGAAATGACGGATGAGAAAGGATTGATCGTCGGTCTGGCGGGAGAGCGATTGCTTGGTAGCTTTAAGTTCTATGCCGTATTTCGTGACAGTGAAGATTTTACCGTCCGTTGTGAATCGGAGGAGATCGGAACCATTACCACACCTCCTCCCGTGGGTGACCGATTTGCCTTGGCGGGACGTGTTTGGGAAGTGCTGGAGTTGGATACCGCCCGCCGCTTGATCTACGTGAAGGGCGTGGAAGGAAAAATGGAGATTTCCTGGCCGGGAGATTACGGTGAGATCCATACGAGGATCCTTGAACGAATGAGACAGGTGCTCGCCGAGGATACGGTTTATCCGTATCTGCAGGGAAATGCGGTCGCGCGTCTGGAAAAAGCCAGACGGGTGGCAAAAAACACGGGGATGACCGAGCGATCCCTGATTCACCTCGGCGGATATACGTGGTGCCTCTTTCCGTGGTTGGGAACGAGGTCTTTCCGAACGCTTCGCAAAATGATCGGACGGGTGGCACCGAATCTCGGTATTTCGGGAATAGATTATGAAGGCTGTAACTACTTGATGTTTCGAATGGAAAAGGGAACCGAACGGGAGTTTTTGGAAACACTGTACCGTACCTATGGAGACGGACGGGTGTTGCCTATGGAATTGGTGAGCCCCAAGGAACTTCCCGTTTTCGAAAAGTATGATACCTACATTCCCGGTGATTTGCTCAGACATGCCTATTCGGTGGACCGCTTGAATATGCAAGAAGCGATCCTTCGGATCAAACAGATCTTCCAAAACGAGCTTGATGTACAACATTTCTAAAATCGAAATAGGCAAGCATTCTTTTCTTGTTGAAAATGACTATTGACATTTTTTGAAAAAAAGTGTATGATTATGGTACTTGCAATGATAGGGAGCGGTAGGATTTTTCGCCTCACAGAGAGCTGTTGGTCGGTGCGAAACAGTAGGCGCTTTTCTGCTAAATCACCCTTGAGCATGCTGTCGAGAGAATTTTTCAGGTAGAACAGCACGTATTTCTGCGTTAAAGAATAATGTATGTATGTACATGAGCGGTTTCTTCCGAGGGAAGGAACAAAAAGAGTGGTACCGCGAAGCAAAGCCTTCGTCTCTTTGAACTGAGACGAAGGCTGTTTTTATACTCCATCAAGAATATAGAGAAAAGAGGATAGTAGAATGTTGACTCTTGACAAAATTTATCACGCGGCATTTGTGTTGAAAAACGTGGTTCGTGAAACCGAATTGATTCCCGCGCCTAAGATCAATCCCAAATGTAAGAATGTGTATCTGAAAACCGAAAATCTTCAGCTGACCGGCTCCTTTAAGGTGAGAGGCGCGGGATATATGATCTCGCAGCTGATCGAGGAGGAAAAATCCCGCGGTGTGATCGCTTGCTCGGCAGGAAATCATGCGCAGGGTGTAGCGCTTGCGGCAGCGAAGTACGGCATTCCCTCCATCATTTGTCTGCCCGAGGGCGCGCCCATCTCCAAGGTGGAGGCAACCAAAAGTTACGGTGCCGAGGTCGTCATGGTCAAGGGTGTGTACGATGATGCCTACAATCATGCGTTGAAGCTCCGTGACGAGAAGGGCTATACCTTTGTGCACCCCTTTGATGATGAAAACGTAATCGCGGGTCAAGGAACCATCGGTCTTGAGCTTTTGAATCAGAGAAGCGATCTGGATGCCGTGGTCGTTCCCATCGGAGGAGGCGGCCTGATTTCCGGTATTGCCTACGCCATCAAGCATCTGAATCCTCACATCAAGGTGTACGGTGTAGAGGCAGCGGGAGCTCCCAGTATGATGAATTCCGTTAAGGACGGTAAGATCGAGCGGTTGCAGTCGGTATCGACCATTGCGGACGGTATTGCCGTCAAGGAGCCGGGGCAGAATACCTTCCGTTTCTGCTCAGAGTATGTGGATGAGATCGTTACAGTGACTGAGGATGAGATTTCTTCCGCAATTCTTGCAATGGTCGAGCAGCACAAGACCATTGCCGAAGGTGCGGGAGCCGTGGCTGTTGCGGCAGTTATGTTCGATAAACTTCCGCTGGAAGGAAAGAACGTGGCGTGCGTGGTTTCGGGCGGTAATATTGACGTTACCATTCTTTCCCGTGTCATGGAGAGAGGTCTTTTGAAGTCGGGAAGAAGATGCAATCTCTGCATTGAGTTGATGGATAAACCCGGACAGCTTCGCGACGTATCCGAGATCATCGCAGCCCTTGGCGGCAACGTGGTTTCGGTACACCACGAGCGTGCCAGTGAAACCACCGATATCAACGGATGCTTCCTGCGCATCGTTCTGGAAACCAAGAACTATGAGCATATTGAAAGCATTACCGCGGCATTGACCGAAGCGGGATTTCATCTCGTATAACAGATCTTAATTTTAGAAAGGAAGATTCATCATGGAAAAAGTATATACAAAAAATGCCCCCGAAGCGATCGGACCCTACACACAGGCAATCAAAACGGGAAATCTGCTGTTTACGTCGGGACAGATCGCCATCGATCCCGCGGACGGACAAATTCACGCGGTAACCATTGAAGAGCAGACCGAGCAGGTATGCCGTAACCTCTCCGCTATTCTGAAAGAGGCGGGAAGCTCCTTGGACCGAGTTGTAAAGACTACGTGCTTCTTGGCAGACATGGGAGATTTTGCCGCATTCAACGGAGTTTACGGATCCTACTTCACGGGCAAGCCCGCTCGCTCCTGCGTGGCGGCAAAAAGCCTTCCCAAAAATGTATTGGTTGAAGTAGAGGTAATCGCCGAAATCGGCTAAAAATGAACATTTCTTAATGTTTTTATTAACTTTTTATATTCTTTACAAAAAATTGTAAAAACACTTGACAAAGGCATGGTTTCGTGGTAAAATATCTGCAAATGTAAAAGCGATAAAGGGAATTAGTAGTATGATGGGCGCATACAGAAAGCCGATGGTTGATGGAAATCGGTAACGCTGGCATATGAATCTCCTCCCCGAGCTTCCGCTTGAAGGCTCTTTTTCGGAGTTGCGTAGATGCGGACGGAGTGTCACCGTTATCAGAGACGGCTTTACTGATGGGTGAAGCATGAGGGGCTGATCGAATGTCAGCAATAAGAGTGGTACCGCAGAGTGTATATGACCTTTGTCTCTTTGAATTGAGAGATAAGGGTCTTTTTATATTCAAAAAGGATGTTATAAAACGGAGGTAAATCATGATTTTGAACGGCTCTGAAATTCTCGTGAATGTTCTTTTAGAGCAGGGCGTGGATACCGTATTCGGATATCCTGGTGGCTCGGTTCTGAACATTTACGACGCACTTTATAAATACAGCGACCGAATCCGTCACGTGATGACGGCTCATGAGCAGGGAGCCGCTCATGCAGCAGACGGATATGCAAGATCTACCGGAAAGACCGGTGTTGTAATCGCAACCAGCGGTCCCGGTGCTACGAACCTGGTTACGGGTATCGCAACGGCATATATGGACAGTGTTCCTATGGTGGCGATTACAGGAAACGTTCCCACTCCTCTGATTGGATGCGACAGCTTCCAGGAGGTCTATATTGCCGGAATCACCATGCCGATCACCAAGCACAACTTCGTGGTTCGGAAGGTGGAGGATCTGGCGGATATTCTCAGATCCGCGTTTCGGATTGCGGCAAGCGGACGTCCCGGTCCAGTTTTGGTGGATATCCCCAAGGATGTAACCGCCAATCAGACGACCTACGTTCCCGCAGCGACACCTGAGCCTCGGATTCTTCCCGATACAGTGGACGGAAACGTGCAGGAAATTGCCGATCTGATTAACCGTGCCGAGCGTCCCTTCGTTTACTTTGGAGGCGGTGTTCGTTTGTCGGGGGCATCGGAGGAGCTTCGCAAGCTGCTCCTAACCGCGGATATCCCCGCGGCATACACCTTGATGGCGGCAGGCGCTCTGTCCTACGGTGAGAGACAGAATCTCGGACTTCTCGGTATGCACGGATGCTATTCCGCAAACTGTGCCGCAAACCGTGCCGATGTGATGATTGCTATCGGAACCAGATTCAGTGACCGTGTTGCTTTGAATACCACAAAATTCGGACATAACGCAAAGATCGTACATATCGATATCGATTCGGGAGAGATCAACAAGAACATCATTGCAGATTATAGCATTGTCGGGGATGTAAAGGCGGTTCTCAACGAATTGATGAAGTACGTAAAGCCTGCTGATCACAGCGCATGGTTTGCGCAGATCGACGGATGGAAGCAGGACGATTACCGTCCCGTGGACAGCGAAACGGTACTCAAGCCCCATCAGGTGATTGGAATTGCCTGCGAGAAGGCAGGCGAGGATGCCATTTACGTAACCGATGTAGGTCAGCACCAGATGTGGGCTGCTCAATATCTCCGTCACGTAAAGCCCAACAACTTCCTCACCAGCGGCGGTCTTGGAACCATGGGCTACGGATATGGTTCCGCGATTGGTGCCAAAATCGCAAAGCCCGAGCATCCCGTCATTCATTTTACCTCGGACGGATCTCTTCACATGAACATGAACGAGCTTTGTACCGCTGTCAGCTATAAGATCCCCGTGATCACGGTCATCCTGAACAATGCGGTTCTCGGTATGGTTCGTCAGTGGCAGGGACAGTTCTACGGACGTCGCTTCTCCTCCAGTGAGCCCGAGCGTGTGACCGACTATGTAAAGGTAGCCGAGGCATTTGGCGGAAAGGGATACCGTTGTACAACACCCGCCGAGTTCAGAGAAGCAATGGAAAAGGCTATGAAAGCGGATGGCCCCGTATGGATCGAATGTGTGATTGACCGAGAGGAAAAGGTTCTTCCCATGATTCCTTCCGGCGGAACCGTTCACGATACGGTGTTCAATTAAGGAGGCGCGACATGAAAAAACAGTGTATGGTCATTCTCGTTGAAAACAATGCGGGTGTACTTGCAAGAGTTTCCTCGTTGTTCATGCAGAGAGGATTTAATATCGACTCCTTGACGGTTTCCTCTACGGAAAATCCCAAGATCTCCCGTATTACCATTATGGCAACAGGTGATCAAAAGACCTTTAGCCAGATCCTCAAGCAGACCGCAAAGCTGGTAGAGACCAAAATGATCTTTTCCGTGGAGCCTTCGTTCAGCTTGATCCGAGAGTTGCTTCTGGTGAAGTTCAATACCGAGCATGCGGATGTGGATGCGCTGAAAAAGGTCATTGACGATTTTGGCGCGAGAGTTATCGATGTAACCAGCGGATGCATGGTTGCGGAATTGTCCGCTGCTTCCTCGCTGATCGACGATTTTCTGGATGCTACAAGAAGCTTTGAAAAAATGGAGATGTGTCGTTCCGGTGCTATCGCCATGGAGCAGGGCAAAGTTGCCTACGATATCAACTAACAGAATCCAATTTTACAAAATATAAAAGGAGAAAAGAAAAAATGATTACCAAGTATTATGATACCGATTGCAATATCGGTCTGTTGGATGGAAAGACGGTTGCCGTTATCGGTTTTGGAAGCCAGGGTCACGCACATTCCATGAACCTCGCTGAGAGCGGTGTGAATGTTGTGGTTGGTCTGAGAAGGGGAAGCGGTCACTGGAATAAGGCTGCTGAGTTTGCAGCAACCCATCCCAATTTTCAGGTAATGGAGGTTGAGGATGCCGCAAAGGCTGCAGATCTGGTGATGATGCTGGTTCCCGATGAGCTGGCTGCTGACATCTACAACAAGCAGGTTGCTCCTCACATGAAGGACGGCGACGTGCTGATGTTCGCTCACGGCTTCAACATCCACTTTAACTTCATTCAGCCTGCTAAGAACATCGACGTGATCATGGTTGCTCCCAAGGGACCCGGTCATACCGTAAGAAGCCAGTACCAAGAGGGCAAGGGTGTTCCCAGCCTGATCGCCGTTCACCAGGATTACACGGGTAAGGCAAAGGATTACGCACTGGCATACGCATGCGGAATCGGCGCAGGTAGAGCAGGTATTCTGGAGACCTCCTTCCGTGAGG
>JAFVRI010000048.1 GCA_017504335.1 Clostridia bacterium | reverse complement strand
TGATCGCTCTGGCTGGAACCCTTTGCTGCATCATCGCCATGAAGCCCTGGAAGAAATTCTACGAGGGATAATGTCATTTTCATACATACGATAATAACAAAAAGCCGTTGGCTGCGATTGGCAGCCAACGGCTTTTTTGTTTAAGCTTATATCCGATTGACGGTTATAGAAAGAGAGAATCGGATCTTCTCTCCCGCCTCGATCGTGCGATAGGTAAAGCGGTCATCCAGCTCGGTGGTGCTGGGCTCCAAGCCGAGAGCATAATCTCCGCTTGCCATGCTCTTCCATTCCACGAAGCAAGGAAGGGTGTCCTTGGAATAAGAAAGGGTAAATTTCTTACCGAGCTTCTCATTCACCAAGGAGATCTCCGGCTTTTTCAGCTTCAGAAAATAGCAGGTCTCCTCCTGTCCCGCAACCGAATCAGTCATGATATGGCGGTCAGCCACGGTTTCTGCTGCCCAAGGGGTTCTCGGCTCGCAGGAAAGCTCCTCGGCTTCGATCTTCGCTCCCGCATCCAGCATAGGATAGCCCACATTCACGTGATAAAGCACGCAGTAAGGCTCAGAAGCGTAGCTCTCATTCGTCAGCATATCCTCAATTTCCACGGTTTCGGAACCGATAGCAGAGCTTACACGGCGGCGAATCGACAGATTTTTTCCAAAGAGAGCGGTATCATGGATTATCGCTTCTACGATAATACCATCCTCGTTGCATTCCGCCAAAATCAGCTCCGCGGGAATGTTATGATGGGTTCCGTGAAGCTCATAGCCATCCCGTCCACCTACGCTGTCCAAGCCGCAGGTGTAGAGCATGCCCCCTTCAAAGCGATTCAGAAAGTCAACTCCTCGTCCGTCAAAGGCATTCTTCGACAGGAAGGAAACGTTCTGTCCCTCATGATAGAGCTGCATCACATCCAGTGCCTTGGAAAGGTTCAGAAGGAAGCGGATCTTTCCGTTGTCACAGTCCAGAACGTCCAAGCCCTTGGCACGACCCTCGGTCATGGTATATCTGCGAAGGCTTGCGACCTGCGCAAAATTCGAAATTCTTCCGTCCATAATCAAAGTCCCGCAAAAACCTTCATGGTGGTCTTTGCATTCTCCTTCATGGCAAGGGTTGCGTTGTACGCCAGATTGTGGAAGAAATCGGCAGGCGTTGCCTCGACGGTTGCCTTTGCGTTGGCATAGCCCTCATAGGACATATAGGAATAGTAATTGATCTTATTCACGCCGCGGCGAATGACCTCACGGTATTCCTCGTGGGAAATTCCGCTACCGCCGTGCATAACCAGCGGAATATCGGAGATCTTGCGGATCTCGGTGATGATATCCATGTTCAACACAGGCTTTACCTTGTAAATGCCGTGTGCGGTGCCGAAGGCAATAGCAAGTGCATCCACACCGGTTCGTGCCAGATAATCGGGAACCATCTCGGGCTTGGTGTAAAGATCCTCGGGTCTTGCGGGAGCGCTGCCGTTATCGGCACCACCCTCTCTCTGAGGCAGGCTTCCCAGCTCCGCCTCTACATCCACTCCATGCTCGTGGGCATAAGCGGTTACTCTTGCGGTCTCTGCTACGTTCTCCTCGTAAGGAAGTGTGGAGCAGTCGATCATAATGGAGGTAAAGCCAAGGTCAATGGCTCTCTTGCAGTATTCAAAATCCTCACCGTGGTCCAGATGTGCGCAAACCTTTACCTTGGCACGCTTAGCAAGCTCTACCATCACAGGTCCGATCTTGTCGATGGGAGCAATGGGCTCGTGAACCTGCGCATGAGCAATAATAACGGGAACGTCCAGCTCCTCAGCCGCATCCAATACAGCAATCAGGCACTCTAAGGTCGGGGTATTGAAGTTACCGACCGCAATTCCTCTTTTCTTGCCCTCGGCAAGAATCTCTTTCAATCCTACTAACATGATCTTTCTCCTTATCAGTTGTCAATATCTACGATCTCGTAGCCAAGGTACGTACCGAACGCTTCCTCAAGAACCGCCTTCATGTGACCCATACCAACCGTGGTGTGGTGCTTAAAGCCGCCCTTTGCCAGCTTGATGAGCTTATCCTGAAGGTTCGGGATCTCGGCAACACCGCCGCATCCGAAGAAGGCATCCTCGATGGGCTCACCGGTAAACTTCGCCTCGCTTGCGTAAACCTTCAGCTTGCCATCCTCGGTAAAGCCGTTAGAGAAGGTCATATCGAAGGCAGCAATGCGACCCTCGTTGGAGCCCCATCCGCTACCGGGATCGCCCTTGGCGAACATCTTGTGCTCGGTAACGGTTCCCTTGCCTGCCATCAGCGTCTGAGCAACAGGTCCGCAATGGAACAGAATCACCTTGTTCTCATCCTCACCGTAGTTGTTGTTCCAGTCAAGGCAAGCAGTGGGCTTATCGGATGCCAGAGCCATGGCTCTCATGGTAATGGCACTGGTCAGGTCGATCTCACAGGAGCAAACGATTCCGCGATCGTTCAGCTCGGAAATCAGCACGCAGGGGCAAACACGGAGCACCGTCTCCATCTCGTTCCAGCAACGGAGGGTGATGGCATCCAGATGATACTCCTCGATGTACTCGTCAATCACCACGGAGATCTTTGCAAGCGTCAGCTTGTTGCGCAAAGGAACGCGGCTGAAATCGGTATAGTTCTCCAATCTCTGCATTCTGGCAACCACAGCAGCATCGTCGTCTGCCTTGTTGTTGACCTTGAAGAAGAGCTCGGACAGGTCAAAGGACTCTACGTTGATGCCGTATCTCTGCAAGGTAACCTCGTCAAAGCGAACCGTTTTAAACGCGGTGGTTCTTGCACCGATGCAACCGAGGTTGAAGCGCTTCATGCCCTTTACCACACGGCAGATGGCAGCAAAATCAGCCAGATTCTCCTTGAAAGCATCACTCAGGGGATGAACCACGTGGGGCTTCATCACCGTGAAGGGGATCTTGTACTGATAGAATACGTCGGTCACGGAGAACTTTCCGCAGTATGCGTCACGGCGATGCTGGAAGTCCATCTTACCGATCTCATCGGGATATGCCTGCATCAGGATCGGTACACCTGCATCCTGCAGAGCGGTAACGGCACCGTTCTCATCGATGAAGATGGGCATACAAAGAATGACACCGTCATACTCACCCTCGTGAGACTTGAGCCAATCGTGATAGAGACGGCCCTCGTCACGGGTCTCGACCGCACCGTAGCGGGTCGCCTTTTCATCCATGACCAAAACCTCGTGACCCGCATCGGTCACAGCCTTGATCATATCGGTTCTTGCGCCTGCGATCAGCTCAGCAGGCATAAATCCACGGTTTCCAAAAAACAATGCAAATTTCATGTCAATAAAGCTCCTTTACCAAATGATAGATTTTTTTGTATTTGTTGTAATCCTTCTCGTATGCCGCGTGAGCATCCTCGGAAGGAACAAATTCCTTTGCGTAACGTACGAACAGGTCTCTTGCCGCAAAGAGATCCTCAGCGCCACCCAGAGCGACTGCTTGCAGCATGGCGCATCCGCAGAGACCGCCCTCGCTGGAGCGAAGGGTCTTGACGGGAATGCCCTGAATGTCCGCCTTCAGTTGCAACCATTTGACCGAGTTGGCTCCACCGCCCGTAGCAACCACGTTGCGGATCGGAATACCGTAGCTTTCCGCCACCTCGGAATTAAAGCGCATCTCCATGGCGGTTCCCTCTAAGAGAGACTGGAAGAGTGCCCGATCGGTGGTCTCGGTGGAAAGTCCGATGATCACACCCTTGGCATCCAGATTTTGATAGGGCGTGCTGGCTCCACCCAAATATGGAAGGGTCAGAATTCCCGTGGGCTTGCTCTCGATCTCCTTTTCAATATGCGCGAAGAAATTCTTTTCCTCACCCGCATATTCATGCATGATCTTCTTGCGATACCAGTTCACCGAGGAGCAACACGAGAAATTCCAGAAGTAGGTGCAGTACATACCCTCAATGGCATAGGGTACCACGGGATAGCCCTGCCGTCCCATGACCACGTTTTCGGGCGCGGATGCGTGCAGTGCCGTAATGCACTCCACCGTACCCATGCCGTCCACCGCGTCTCCCTCGGACAGCACACCTGCGCCAAGCGAGGTACATACCTGATCATGAGAGCCGAGAACCACAACCGTCTCGCCCTTGATTCCCAATGCCTGCTTGACCTCCTCCTTGACCGCTCCTACAACACTTCCCGTCCGCATGACGCGGGAGAAAAGTGTGCGGGAGACTCCGAGGGCATTCAGCATGGTCTCGGAGAAATCGCGCTTGACTACATCCAAAACACCCGTGCGAGCGCCGAGACCGTAGTCGATCACACGCTCACCCGACAGAAGGTATCCAATATATTCACCCACCAAAAGAACCTTATCCGCTTTTTCATAAAGCTCGGGATGATGCTTTTTGATCCACAAAAGCTTGGAGATCGAATACATGCTGTGCGGCAGAACACCTGAGGTTTTAAAGCAAAGCTCCTCGCCGAGGGTATCCAATATCTCCTTCGCCT
>JAFVRI010000047.1 GCA_017504335.1 Clostridia bacterium | reverse complement strand
GCAACCTGTTGACCTGCATTCATATTGTTCCAAATGTTCTCCAACTTTCGGAGTGTCTCGGCGTCATCCTCGGCTCTGACAGAAAGACTTTCAAGATACCGAATGGGAGAATGAATGTTTCCGTTCTCGTCGATTTGGAAGGCAACAAGATCGGGCATCAGCTCCTGTGGGAGCTTGACGCCGTCATACACAACGGGCATCTCATAATCTGCCAACACGTAATAGTTGCGGGAGCAATAAAATCCATTATCTGCTTTTCTCTGCAGCATTCCTACCGCAGATCGGTCAAGGAGCTTGATCATTTCGTCGGAAAGCTCATTGACGGCATTGTTCATACCGTTTTCAATTACAAAAGCCCCCAACATTTCATCGGTAAAAACGTTAGAGGCAACGGCAATCTTGTCCAAACCGTAGGTCATGTTGATGAGATCCTTCACAGGGATTTCGTATTTGTTTTCTGCAAGTGACTTGGTGAGAAGCGCACGGAACGCACTTGCTTCTTCATCGGCAAGAGTTGCCAGCCGTTTGGCAAGTGCGTTATACTCGAGAAGCGTCCCCACAGGACGGAGGTCTGTCAATTCGGGGACAAGACTGCATCCCAAAACCGTGACCTCCGGTTCTTCCCCGAAAAGGCAACGGAGCCTTTGCTTGATATCCGTAATCTCCGCATCGTTTGCGGGAACGAACAGATCTTCGTAATAGTTACGGTTGTTGGCAACACGGTGATGCTTCAGTTCCAATGATATTATGTTCTTTTCGGTCATATGATCTCCAATCAGTTTTTGTAGGTTTGATTGTACAATTCCACATTTCGGATAAACTCTCCAAGAGCAGTGATCACGGGAACACTCACCGCATTCCCCGTCATCTTATAAAGCTTGTCCATCACGGATACCCACATCCTCTACCTTGTGGAACTGTTCGTTGGTAAAGCCTTGAAGCCGCCAGCACTCAATCGGCATCAGCTTTCGTACCCGACCGTGGTGCAAAATTCCGTGTCGGTCACAGACGGTCAACGTGAACATTGCCTCATTAGGTTCTTTGATACGTCTGCCGTTTTGCCGTGGATGCTCTTTTTCGGGGGTAAGGACTGCTCTCGGTACGTCCTCTACGAAAACGCCCGAATGCTCGCCCTTATGCTTGCTGACACCTGAATCTTGTCTTGCCGTAATACATCTTGCCAGCTCGGTCAAGGTCGGCGGTGAATTCATATCAAAAAAAGAGAGACTCGGCGGAGCTTCCGTGGGAACAGTCAATCTTCTTGACCTTTCGTCCTCATAGATTCCTGTTTTTCCTCCGAATCCTCCCGCGCCGCTTGTGAGGGTGATGGAGACTCCATTGGATGAATAGATACGGTTGCCCTCACGTCCGGGGACAAGTCGGATAGGATCCGCGCCATTTGTTTCTCGGAAAGATAATATTTCGCCGGCGCATTGATTTCCAAGAAATCCGATAATATACACCCTTTTTCGGGATTGGGGGACTCCAAAATCCTTGCTGTTAAGCACCTGCCATGCGACATCGTACCCCAGGTCAGAAAGCGCCATGAGGATGGCCGCAAACGTCCTGCCTTCGTCATGCGATAGGAGTCCGGGAACGTTTTCAAGGAACAGATACTTAGGTCTTTTAACGGCGGCAATGCGGGCAATTTCAAAGAATAGGGTTCCTCTAGCATCTTCAAATCCGCCTCGTCTTCCAGCAACCGAAAAAGATTGACAAGGGAATCCTCCGCAAATAAGGTCAATATCGGGTAACGCATAGGGATCAATGGCTCTTGCATCTTCAAAAAATAATTCTCCTTCCGTATCATACATAGCTCTGTAGGCTCGTTGTGCATATCTGTCGATCTCGCACCAACCTACGGGAATAAAAAAATCGCCAACATGGGAGAGCCCCGAACGGAACCCGCCTATGCCGGCGAACATATCAAGATATTTTATTGGCATTCAAAATCCTTTCTGTAATTTACGTGAGTAATTGGGAGGTCTGCTCCACGTCAGATTGATTGTCTTCATTTGCTTCACCTTCCTTCTGTTCAACATTTTGTGACTGCTCGATCATACGGGCAAGGTCTTCTGGGCAGTCATCCATGCTTGTATGAATGTCCCCATCATACTGTACGGTGTACCAATATTGATACGGCACCACCCCCAGCATATACCGCTTGGCATCCGGATCGGGGCTGTCTCCCATGTGACTGTACACGCCGCACGGAGTGATGAATTGGGTATTCCAATGCTCTCCCGATGAGGATGCGTCGATCTCCAAAAGCGCAAGATACACCTTGTTGTTTGCTCCCAGCACTACCCCTGGAACCATGACAAAATCCATATCCTCATGGATGCGGTCACTACCGTATGCTTTGACATACTGTTCATGAAGCATTCCAAGCAGTTCTGTTGGATAGGTCAGATCTCTACTTTGATATGCCTTATGCAACCGTCGCAGGTCAATTTCAGCCAATACCTTTTGGTTGACATTCTCGACGAACTTCGCTTGCTTTTTCTCACATTCTTCCTCAAAGCATTCCGCATCCGTCAACACACGGAATCGGTCGTTATCGGGATTCAAAAGAAAGGTTCTGCCATTATCCCATTTGACATGAAGATAACCGATACCATCCACATTCTCCACCGTTCCGCGCACCTCCGCGGGCAGCTCAAATGCATTGGTCGCAAGGCTTTCAAGCTCTACCCGCATCTTGGGGAGATAGGTTTTCTTCCGTTCTTCCACACGGTCTCTCCAATCTGAATCCACCCCAAACAACACATCCCCCACGTCGATCAGCTCATACTTTGCAAAACGAAAATTTCCCCGATAGCCGATCTTGAGATTGGAAAACTCATTGGCTTTCTCTCGAAACTCCCGATCCACGTCTTCGGGCACCTCCTGCATCCAACGTACCCAACGGTCGTTCCGTCCTTCGGGCGTTAGTTTGAGTACCACATAGTCCTCGGGGACAAATTTTGGATAATGGCTTGGAATTCCTCCCACTCCGTAATAGAGCTTCCCTTCCTGCAAGACGGTATATTCCATATACTTCTTGAGCTTGAGGAGTGATTCACAGAACCAACACGCCTTATCCGAAAAGCGTTTGATTACCTTTTCGTTCAGAATGGATGGGAGATTCTTTTTGGGGGTGAGATGATACACCTCTTTGGGTGCTTTTGCATTTACATAGCCCATACTAAACTCCTTTACATCGATTGGCGCCCCATATCCATCGTTTCATCTGCAAACATAGAGACATATCCCTCGACCGCGCCTTGAATGTCTTCATAATCAATGCCCGTGGGATGATAACGGTACCACTTGATATCCGTTGCATTGTATTCCCAAATGTACGGAGCAACGCCGTCGCGAATACCGATGATATCCGAAAACTTGAAGCGCTGTTCATCCACCACACCTTCATTTCGTTTGATGATAGATACCTTCAGCGAGTCATAATGATTGGCGTGTCCCGATGTGACAAACTGAATTTTGGCACGCAGGTCTGCGCCAATCTTACTAATCATTGTTTTTCCGGACGATACCGTATCTGCCGAGAGCAGTTCGGAATCCCCAAAAATCTTCATAAGCTCATGCTCGTAAACTGTCATGATTGCCTCCAACTAAAAATTTTGCCCGAAGAGTTCTTCGAGACAGTAAGTAAATGAAAAGTCCAATTCTCCAATCTTTTCACACCGTGCGAGGAAAGTTGGATCGTCTCGGTCACGAATTGTGAAATACGCCATTTCCTCTGGTGTCGCGTCAAAGCGTTCTCCCTCACCGTAAAGATGAGTATCCACATGAACGGAAATCTCGGTTTCCGAAGAGATTTCCTCGGTGAATTCATGATACAGCGTATACGGGTCCAGATCTCCCGACTCCCTGACCGTACCACAAGCAAAGAACTGTGTTTCAAGCTCGTCGGCACGAAGCGTAATTTTGGAAAAGACAATCGCCATATTACATTCCTCCCATTCCGATATCTCCTGACAGTCGGTGGACGAACTCCGTTTCATTATCGATGTAGTAATCGTTGCCACTGTGCCAGTAACTAACATACATCTCTCCGTCGGCGATATCTATCTCTTGCTGTTCAAAGCCTTCCCCGAGACCGTCCGAATTCTGTCCGCTAATCCACTCCTTGAATTCATCTTCTTCCTCGGGCGTGAATGGGGCTGTCAGCTTAACCTTGATGCAGCCGTACAGCGTACCTCCGTGAGATTCAAAATCCCATTCTGCAGATTTCAATTTTCCCGTCACACCGTTACTGCCGCTAAAATATTCCGCCATATCGATGCCATCGTTGTTGTATTGGTGAAGCCTGTCTCGTATTTCTTCCTTGTAGGAATCAGCGAAGCTGCCGTCCAATTCACTGTAAAGGCTTTCATCGATATCGCCGTATTCATTTCTTTCATACAGCATTACCTTTAGAGGGCAATAATACTTGACCTCAATCTCGCTCGGGAGGTGTTTGGAGAGGCATTCGCAGAAACGGGACAAATTCGCCACACCTTCTGCAAGCACCTCTGCCTCGCACTCCTGTCGGTTCTGCATCGGAAGGGCGTAAAAACGGCTCAAAACGCCGTTTAAACCGCCTACCGTATCCCACTCGGTCAGAACAGCTATCAACTTGGTTTCCATCTCCGTATCTCCGGTCAATTCCACCTTGATCGAGAGATCGTTCAGTCCAACGCATAGAATCTTCTCAGCAGGAATATTGATACCGATGTGATAGAGCTTTTCAGCCATTTCGCGGCGACCTGCCGGCATACTGATGATAGTGGAACGGTCGCCGTTTTTGATAAGAGCATTGATCATAGATTCATACCTCCGATTCCGTTGTTTTCAAGCACGTCCGACAACTTCATATCCTCTATCATACAAACAAAACCCTATGACTCGATAAATCGTACTTCGTTAGCATCGATCATATCCTCACCGTAGGTTGTAAAATCGATATAGTCTTCAAGAGCCGTACTGTACATCAACTCGTCAATTTTATCTACCCAATACCGACCGACATCCTCGCTCTCCGTCACATCGGGAATAAAGATAAAATGATCAATCCCACGGGCTAACTGGCAGAGAGATTCACTGTCCTCGGTTTCTGCATATTTCATGACAGCCGCAAGCTTTCTTGCATCGTCACAATCCTCAATCCGATTCGCAAATCTGTTAAGGTGATAGAGGCCTTCGCCATCAAGAATGCTTCGGAAGATTCCTTCGATGATAGAGTCATCAAGCTCGCTCATCTCTAAATGGATAGAGCATTCATCCAATGAATCGCATCCGAGACGGCGCAGAGCTTTGGGAATAGCGGCTTCGTCCTCCGGCAGATAGATGCATTCGCATTCATCACCTTTTTCAAGGTACACGATTGCATAGGCATTTTTGTAGTAATACTCGGGGAAGGTTGTTCCTGTGTACAGTTCGTTGAACGGATTTTCCTCATTGATGAAAACGAGACCGTAATCAGTGGGAATCCCCTTTCCGCTGCCGAGCAGTTCTTTGCCGATCTCTGCCATCTTGGGCGATTTAAGTTCCTCCGTTGTCATCGCACCGCGTTTGTTGAGCATATGAGATGCCCCAACCTTTTGCAGGTTGCTTACGTCACGGACAAGGGTGTACCGTTCAAGACTAAAGGTCAGGTTGATCAGATCCTTTACGGTAGAATGTCCTTCAAGCGTCGACGCCGCAAAAAACTGATTTAATTCCTTCTCCATGAAACTCTCCATCCTCTTGGCGAGATAGTTCACTTCATCCAGATCTACGAACTGCGTTTCGAAGAAGGGCGCAATGTCTCTCGGCTCAATCACTTCTTCAATAAAAAAAGGATCACCTTCGTGATCCGATGCGTGAAGCTCCATAAGTTTGGCGGCGAGTGTGTTTTCCGCACACGGGAAAGTAACAGTCACCGTACTGTCTGCGTACTTGATGCGTAGTGTAATCATTTGTTTTTTCCTTTCTGATTGTTATTTTGGGGAGAATCGCGAATGAAATTTATTGGTCTCACCATCCCTTCAAAAAAGCAGGTGACTGTTATCATCTGCAAAAATAGTTTTTATTTACTTGTAGCCTCTACTCAACCGTAGTAGAGGTCGAAAAAGCATCCATTTTACCACTTTTCCGCGTTGGCATCAAATGGCAGAAAAACTTCTACTCAACCGCGAAACCGTCACTGTACCTCTAATTGTTATGTAGTGCCAACTGCTACCCAAACTGCTACCCATTTGTTTTTTGTCACTCAAAAGCATCTAAAAGCACTAAAAAATGCCTGTTGATAGTAGTTGTTTTTCTTACCTAAAAAACCTGTTTTGTAG
>JAFVRI010000007.1 GCA_017504335.1 Clostridia bacterium | reverse complement strand
GAATGGAATTGAAAATGACGGTGGGAGCGCTTCGCTTTCCTCCGATGGCTCCGCTGACTCCGTTGGCTCCGCCGGCTCCGCCTGCCTCCGCCGGCTCCGCCTGCCTCCGCAGGCTCTCCGAGCAAGAAAAAGAGGATCTGATTTCTTTTGGGATTCCTTCGGGCTACATAGAGGAGCGGCAAAGCCGTGCCGAGGAATACGGAAGGGAGCACTCTCAGAGCCCGATGGACGTGCTTCTCTCCTGGTGGCGGGAGGACGAGAAGCGGGAAAGAAGAAAACCGAGGGCGTCACCCGAGGAGAAGCGGGAGGTTCCCAAGTCCTATGATCTTGACGAGTTCTTCGAGGCGGCGATCCGTCGTGGGCTTTGCGATCTGTCCGCCGTGGAGGGAGGGGAAAAAACTCCTACTTGACAAATCGACAAAAAACGACTATAATACAGTTATGCAACCTAAGTTGTTTATTTTTGCGAATTTGTGGAGGAGCGCATGGATTTACGAATGGTAAAGACCCGCCGTCAGATCAAGGATGCCTTTTTGAAGCTCCGAGAGCGGATGACGCCCGACAAGATCAAGGTCAAGGACATTTGCGAGCTGGCGATGATCAACAAGACCACCTTTTATCATCACTACACCGATGCGAAGGCACTTGCCGAGGAGATCGACAATCATGCCATTGATCGGGTATTGCTTCATTTCCCCGAGCGGGATAAGATCTTTGAGGACCCTCATATGTATATTAGGGGGCTTCTCGGTGCCTTGGAACAGGAGGCGGACAATCTGAGGTCGGTGTTCAAGGGCAGACAGGCAGAGCTTTGCTCCAAGCTGGAGGAGCGACTGTATGGGCTCTACGGCAACGGTGTAAAGGAGCTGGAGGACGGCATTCTGCTTTCCTTTGTCATCGGCGGATTTGTTCGCGTGGTAAAGGATTACCTGTTTGAGGAAACGGCAAAGACCATCGCGGGACGGTTGGCGGAATCGGTTTCTGCCATGATCGAGATGCTTCTGAAGCGTAGAAAGCCCGCCATGGACAGCGGGAAATGAGGGATGATCGAATGAACAGAGAAGGAACAGAAATCAAGGCCTTGGACGGAGAGACCTTCCGACGGATTTTGGTGGGAGGCGCGAACGGCATCCGTTCACACATTGATCAGATCAACGAATTGAATGTATTTCCCGTTCCCGACGGGGACACGGGAACCAATATGAGTCGCACCATTGAGAGCGGTGTGGCGAGAATTTCCACCGAGGAGCACGTGACGCTCAGCCGTGTGGCGAACGATTTTGCCAAGGGCTCGCTCTTTGGGGCGAGGGGAAATTCGGGTGTGATCCTCTCCCAGTTTTTCGCGGGGCTTTGCGAAGCCATCGCCGACAAGGAGACGGTCAGTGCCGAGGAGCTGGCAGAGGCATACCGTGCGGGTGTGGAGCGGTCCTATGCCGCGGTGGTCAATCCCGTGGAGGGAACCATCCTGACGGTATTTCGCGAGAGCGCGGAGTATGCCGAGTCCCATCTGAGGGAGGATAGCACCCCCGAGGATTTTTTGAAGTGGAACGTAGAGGAGGCGGAGCGCTCTTTGGAGCGGACCCGTGACATTCTGCCTGTTTTGAGCGAGGCGGATGTGGTGGACAGCGGCGGTGCGGGCTATCTTTGCATTGCCAAGGGCATGTACGAGACCCTGCGAAGCGGGGAGGAGGCAGAGGCGATCCCCCTGCCTGCGGATACAGCCAAGCCCGAGGCGATGGACTACGATCTCTTTGACACCGATTCGGTGCTGACCTATGGCTATTGCACCGAGTGTTTGGTTCGCTTGCAGCGCGCGAAGGGAGATCCCCGTGGGGTGGATGAGAAGGCGATCGCCGACGAGCTTTGCCGTCTTGGCTGTGACTCCATCGTTGCCCTGAAGGACGGGGACGTACTGAAGCTCCATGCCCACACACGGACTCCCTCCGACGTGCTGACCCTTTGTCAGAGGTACGGAGAGTTTCTGAACCTCAAGAACGAGAACATGAATCTCCAGCACTCCGAGCGCGAGGCGGAGAAGGCAGAGAAGAAGGCAAGGAAGCCCCGCCAAAAATACGGAGTGGTGACGGTTGCCACGGGCGACGGTCTTCGGGCACTCTTTGAATCCTTGGGTGCCGACGCGGTGATTCACGGCGGACAGACGGGCAATCCCTCGGCGGAGCAATTTCTCGCCGCCTTCCGTGAGCTGAATGCCGAGCAGATCTTAGTGCTTCCCAACAACTCCAATATTCTTCTGACTGCCCGTCAGGCGGCAGAGCTTTGGGAGGGGGGCAACGTAACGGTGATCCCCTCGAAAACCGTACCCGCGGGCTATGCGGCGCTGTCGGTCTTTAACGGAGCGACCCCCGAGCTTGCGGATCAGATCGCGGACATGACCGATGCCATGGAGGCGGTGGTCTCGGGCGAGGTGACGGTCGCCATTCGGGATTCCTCGGTGGACGGCAGAGCGGTCAAGGAGGGCGATTATATTGGCATTCTGGAGGGGCATCTGGTCAGCAACGGCGAGGACGCCTTCGGTGCGCTTCGGGACATGATTGAGGGCATCGAGGATCTGGACATGCGAGAGCTTCTGACCCTCTTCGTGGGAGGCGGTGTCAGCGAGGAGGCTCGTGTGGAAATGACCGAGCGCCTTTGCGCGGCATTCCCCGACCTATGCGTCGAGGTGCTGATCGGCGGTCAGGAAATTTACGATTATCTGATTGCGGTAGAATAAACACATAAGGAGAGTGACTATGGTTTCTTATAAAATTGCCATCGACGTGATGGGAAGTGACAACGGCCCCGAGGTGCTGGTAGAGGGTGCTTTGGCGGCGATCCGAGAGCATGAGGAGCTTGGCGTGGTTCTCTTTGGAGACGGCTCTGCCATTGAGGCAAAGCTTTGCGAGAGCGACTGTGACAGGGACCGTGTGGAGGTGGTAGCCACCACAGAGGTGATCACCAACTACGACAACCCCATGGAGGCGATCTTCTATAAGACCGATTCCTCTATGGTACGGGCACTGACCGCGCTTGCCGAGCGGGAGGATCTGGTCGGCATGATCAACGCGGGAAGCACGGGAGCGCTTTTGGCAGGCTCTCTGCGTTATGTTCCCGCAAAGGAGCTGAAGCGTCCCGCGGTAGCGGCGCTCCTTCCCTCGGAGGGAGGAGGCTTTACCTGTCTGGTAGACACGGGTGCCAACATTGACTGCGCTCCCGCCAATCTGCTTGCCTTTGCCCGCATGGGTGTGGAGTTCATGCGGAAATTTTACCGCATTGAGAATCCCCGCGTGGGACTTCTGTCCAACGGAGCGGAGGAGACCAAGGGTAATAAATTGGTCAAGGAGACCCATCGGCTCCTGAAGGAGCAGACCGATCTGAATTTCATCGGTAACATTGAGGGCAACCGCGCGCTGTCGGGCGACTGCGACGTGCTGGTAGCCGACGGCTTTGCGGGCAATCAGGTCCTGAAGGTCTCCGAGGGCATTGCCCGTCGGATCATCACCGACGTGGTGAAGTACGCGAAGAAGAGCGGCGATCCCGAGATGATGAAGCTGGTGGGACACCTGCTTGGCATCTACGATTTCAGCGCCCTTGGCGGCGGTGTGGTGCTCGGAGCGGGCAAGCCCATCATCAAGGCAAGGGGCTCGGCAAATGCCGACTCCATCAAGAACACCTCGGCAATGCTTCTCAATATGGTTCAGAATAAAGACCTATATCACGGAAAGGAATGTAACTGACATGGCAAACAGAAGAAAGATTCTTTGCACCTCTACGGGCTGTATCGAATACGCGCCCGAGCGTTACAGACAGCATGACATCGGCATCATTCGCGTGCATGTGCATTTCAAGGAAAAGGAATACTTAGAGGGACCCGAGCTGGATCCCGTGGCGTTCTATCGGGAGCTGGAGGTTCTGGAGGATCCCAAGAACAATCTGCCCTACACCTCCATGCCCACCCGTGAGGAGATCATGGCGCACTACGACCGTGCCATCGAGGAGGGCTACGACGAGGTCATCGTCATTGCTCTGAGTGCCTATCTGGGCGGAACCTACAATCTCATTCGCCTGATCGGCGAGGAATATGCCGACCGCTTGAAGATCACGGTGGTGGATGCCAAGATCACCTGCTTCGGAGAGGGCTTGCTTGCCGTCAAGGCGGCTGAGCTTTGCGAGAAGGGCGTACCCACCGAGACGGTTCTCAAGGAGCTGCGGTGGATGATGGACCGTCAGGAATTCCTGGGTGTGGACGGCAAGCTGGACTATCTCATTTACAACGGACGTCTGAAGGGCGGCAAGGCATTGATGGGCAAGATGCTGAGCATCTGTCCCGTGGTTCATTTTACCCACGAGGGCGAGCTGTGCGCGCTCCAGAGCGTGCGCACTCCCAAGAAGGCATTGCACCGCACCTGCGAGCTTCTCAAGGAGATGATCGGCGACCGCGCTCCCGAGGACTATCTTCTGTGGCACGTATACACGGGAACCACGCTTTTGGACGACTTGAAGGAGATCGAGAAGAACTACGGCATTGAGGTCAACCACGAGGCGGTGATCGTTTCCCCCGTCAGCGGATGCCACAACGGCCCCTGGCTTGCGGGCTACGGCTTGGCATTCCTTCGTCGAGAGGATGAGCCTCTTGAGGACGGAGCGGATGCATGAAGGTTGAGGTCATTCGTGTAAAAAGTCGGGCGGAGAAAAAGGAATTTGTGAAGCTTCCTCTTCGTCTGTACAAAAAATGCCCCTGGTTTGTGCCGCCTCTCTTTTCGGATGAGATGAAGATCTTCACCGACAAGAATGCTTATGCGGACACCTGCGAATCGGTCTTTTTCTTGGCGATCCGCGGCATGGAGACAGTGGGACGGATTCAGGGAATTCTCCAGCGTCAGTACAACGAGGCACACGGAGAGAAGCGGATTCGCTTTACCCGCTTTGACGCCATCAACGACCTTGAGGTGGCGAAGGCGCTCTTTGGCGCGCTGGAGGAGTGGGCAAGAGAGAAGGGAATGGACACGGTCTGCGGACCGCTCGGCTACAGCGATCTGGAGCGGGAGGGCTTACTCATTGAGGGCTTTGACCGTATGTCCACCTTTGAGGAGCAGTACAACTACGATTACTATGCCGCTCTCATTGAGGGCTGTGGCTACGGTAAGGAGATCGACTGGCTGGAGTTCAGT
This sequence comes from Clostridia bacterium, assembly GCA_017504335.1. Lineage (GTDB taxonomy): Bacteria > Bacillota > Clostridia > Oscillospirales > CAG-272 > HGM12713. The sequence goes on along the minus strand of JAFVRI010000007.1, from coordinate 967 downwards.
CTGCGTTCGCCCAAGAAGCCCAATGCCATGCTCAAGAAGGTGGCGGACCGTGCGTTGGAGCTGAGCAAGCTTCACGTGGTGGATGCGGACAGCATGTCCAAGCGGGAATACATTGACCGCTACAAGGACGGGGTTTTTGCCTGCATTGACCGTTGTTACAGCCATCTCTACGGCACGGTGGAGTTTACCGAGAGCATGAAGGCACAGCTGGTGGATCAGTTCATGCTGGTGATCAACAAGAAATATCTGATCGTGATCTGCGACGAGCAGGACCGAGTGGTTTCCTTTGCTCTTTGCATTCCCGGGTTTGGTGAGGCGCTTCGGAGAAGCGGAGGCCGTCTGACCCCCACGACGCTCTGGAGGATGCTGCGTCTCATTCGCAAGCCGAGGGTGGTCGATCTGGCACTGGTTGCCATTCTGCCCGAATATCAATCGGCGGGCATCAATGCGGTCATGCTGCAAAAGATGACCGAGTATTTGGAAAGCGGGGAGATCGAACGCTTTGAGACCAATCTCAATCTGGAGACCAACGTACAGGTCATGGCGCAATGGAAATATTTCGATGCGGAGCAGCACAAGCGCCGCCGCAGCTACATCAAAAAAATTGACGAAAGTGAAGGATAACAGAATGTTGGATCAATTGAAGGAAATTTTGGCGAAGGTCAACGAGGAGATCGATATGTCCAAGGTGACCGAGGAAACCCGCCTCATGGAGGATCTTGGCTTGGATTCCATGTCCATGATGCTCTTTGCCATGGAGATCGAGGCGGCGATGGGCTTCCGCTTCACCGAGCCCGTGCGCTTCGAAACCGTCGGCGACGTCTGCCGCTTCCTCGAAGCCCGCAAGGGGTAAAGATAGTTTGGAATCGTTTTTGTCGCTTTTTGAAAAAAGCTCCGCAAAAACTTTATTACAAAATATGGCTTGGGGGGACATAGACTCCTCGTCCTTGTGTAGGATGTGAGCGAT
>JAFVRI010000046.1 GCA_017504335.1 Clostridia bacterium | reverse complement strand
TTTGCTACCATCATTACCACCATCATTGCCCGTAACTACGTAAAGAGAGAGGGTAAGTCTTTGGTTCCCACTCCCACGGGTGAGTTGACCAATCAGCTGATGCTGGAGAGCTTCCCCGATATTGTCAACTACCAGTTTACCGCGGAGATGGAAAACGATCTGGATAAGATCGAAGGCGGAAGCCTGCAGATGAATGATGTGCTCTCCGCATTTTGGGAGGATTTCGGCAAGGAGCTGGAAGAGGCAAACCAGAAGATGGAATCCAGAGAGCTGGAGATTCCCGTGGAGGAGACCGACATGATCTGCGAGAAGTGTGGAAGCCGCATGATCGTCAAGAACGGTCGCTTTGGTAAATTTGCCGCTTGCCCCGCATATCCTCAGTGTCGCAACACCAAGCCCTTGGTTCAGCCCAAGGACGAGGAAGAGGGAGTTCCCGAAAAGAAGCCCGTGATCGCAGACTTCAAGTGTGAGAAGTGCGGATCGGATATGGTTCAGAGAACGGGACGCTACGGCACCTTCTTTGCTTGTGTACGGTATCCCGAGTGTAACTTCTCCAAGCAGAAGACACGTGAGATCGGTGTACCTTGTCCCAAGTGTGGCTCCAAGATCGTCATGAAGACCGGTAAGAGACGCACGGTATTCTATAGCTGTGAAAAGTACCCCGAGTGTGATTTTTCCTCTTGGGATCTTCCCACCTCGGAGATCTGTCCCGATTGCGGCGAGATGCTGTTCCGAAAAAAAGGACAGGCGGTTCTCGTTTGCCATAACAAGGATTGCGGCTTTAAGAAGCCCATTCCTGCGGAGTCCTCTGAGGAATGAGCGAGATGAAACAAACCGTCGCCGTATATGGCGCGGGGCTTGCCGGCTGTGAGGCGGCTTGGCAAGCAGCAAATCGCGGTGTTTCGGTCAAGCTGTATGAAATGAAGCCTCAAAAATATTCCCCCGCTCATCATTCCGAAAAGCTTGCGGAGCTGGTCTGCTCCAATTCGCTTCGATCAGATGCCCTTTCCAATGCGGTAGGGCTTTTGAAGGAGGAGCTTCGCAGAAGCGGTTCTCTCATCATGGAGGCGGCGGATGCGACCCGTGTTCCCGCGGGATCCGCGCTTGCGGTGGACCGTGAGCTGTTTTCGGCATATATTACCGAAAAGATCCACAATCATCCCGAGATTGAGGTGATTGAGCAGGAGGCTCTTTCGGTGGAGGAGGATCAGATCTCTGTGATTGCGACAGGACCTCTGACCTCTGACGGAATGGCGAACTATATCCGTGACGAGCTTGGCTGCGAGGGATTACATTTTTTTGATGCCGCGGCACCCATTGTGGATGCGGAGAGCATCAATACCGACATTGCGTTCTTCGCCTCCCGTTATGACAAGGGAGATGCGGATTATATCAACTGCCCGATGAGCGAGGAGCAGTACAATACCTTCTGGCAGGCACTCGTCACCGCTGAAGAGGCTGTCTTGAAGGATTTTGATCGGGAAGAACAGAAGAAGCTGAAGGTCTTCGAGGGCTGTATGCCTGTGGAGGTCATGGCAAGAAGGGGACATGACACCCTTCTGTTCGGTCCTCTCAAGCCTGTGGGGTTGATTGACAAGCGCGTTGGAAAGCAGGCATATGCAGTGGTTCAGCTGCGCAAGGAAAACGAAGCGGGAACCATGTACAATCTGGTGGGCTTTCAAACCCATCTGACCTTTCCCGAGCAGAGAAGGGTATTCCGAATGATTCCCGGACTTGAAAATGCGGAATTTTTGCGCTACGGTGTGATGCACCGCAATACGTATTTGAACTCTCCCGAAATTTTGGATGAGACCTACCGTATGAAGCAGCGTCCCGAGATCTTCTTTGCGGGACAGATGACGGGAGTGGAGGGATATGTGGAGTCTGCGGGCTCAGGCCTTGTTGCCGGAGTCAATGCCGCAAGAGCGGTGCTCGGTCAGTCTCCCTTGATTTATCCGAAGACTACCATGCTTGGCGCTATGGCGCACTATGTTGCGTTTGGCGGTGTGTCCGCATTTGTTCCCATGAACGCGAATTTTGGAATTGTTGAGCCTCTGCCCGCCAGAGTAAAGGGCGGAAAGGTTGCAAAAAACGAAGCGCTTGCCAAGCGTGCGTTGGAGCATTTGGAGGCGCTGAAGGAGGAGATTCAGTGAAGCGAATATTGGTTGACGTAATGGGGGGAGATCATGCTCCCTTGGAAATGGTCAAGGGTGCGCACCTTGCCGCGGACGAGCTGGATTGCGAGTTGGTTCTGATCGGCAACGAGGAAGCCATTCGCCGTGTCGCTGCCGAAAATGATTTGGATCCTGACCGATTTGAAATCGTGCATACCGAAGCTGTGATCACCATGGAGGACTCGCCGATTGCGGTGCGCCGTGCGAAGGCAGACTCCTCCATGGGAATTTCTCTTCGCATGCTTGCCGAGGGAAAGGGCGATGCCATGGTCAGCACGGGCAATACGGGCGCTCTGTTTGCGGGGGCGACCCTGATCGTCCGCAAGATCGGCGGCTTGCACTGTCCCGCCATCGCCGCGCTGCTTCCGATGCAGCCACCTGTGCTTTTGTTGGATTCGGGTGCGAATCTCAATGTGAGTGCCGAGGATCTGGAGCAATTTGCCGTAATGGGCTCGGTCTATATGAGACAGGCCATGGGGGTGGAGAATCCCCGTGTGGGGCTGTTGAATAACGGGTCGGAGGAGACCAAGGGCACCTCGTTACAGATCGAAGCCTACCGATTGCTTTCTGAGAATACCGACCTGAATTTTGTAGGGAACGTGGAAGGAAACCGTGTGATGCAGGACGTTTGCGACGTTTTGGTAACCGACGGATTTTCCGGAAATATTCTTTTGAAAACCATGGAGGGCATGGGAAAGCTCATGCTCAAGACCATGAAGGACCTGTTTTATAAAAACACCGTGACCAAGGCGGCAGCTCTTGCGGTCAAGCCGTATCTTGGCGAGGTCAAAAAAAGCTTTGACGCGGGGGAATACGGAGGTGCGCCGATTCTCGGCGTGCAAAAGCCCGTGATCAAGGCACACGGCTCCTCGGATGCCAAGGCATTCAAAAATGCTATTCGTCAGGCACTTTCCTGTGCGGAAAAGGATCTGACAGGAGATCTTGCCTCGGCAATTTCTGCCTTATCCTACAAGCGTAAGGAAGAAAAGGAAAAGGCGGAGCCGTCATAAAAAAACTGAGAAAGTGAGAAGTTGATATGCAACAGATCCATTCCGAAGCTCTGGAGAGAGCCATCGGATATACCTTCCGAGACGGATCGATCCTTGCGGAGGCGTTGACCCACTCCTCCTATTCAAATGAATTGAAGGCGAAAAAGAAATATGCCCCTTGTAATGAGCGATTGGAGTTTTTGGGAGATTCGATTTTGGCGGCAATCGTCAGCGAGTATCTGTTCCACACCTATCCCGATCTGCCTGAGGGAGAGCTGACCCAACGAAGAAAAGCAGTGGTGCAATCCTCTGCCGCCGGGGCGCTATCCAGCACCACCGCGTGAATCTTGCCCGTCACCAGCGAAGCCACTGCCAGCGCTCCATCCTGGAAGCGCTCCGGCTCCTGGATATTGCTGGTCACATACATATCC
>JAFVRI010000045.1 GCA_017504335.1 Clostridia bacterium | reverse complement strand
TCCCGCCTCCCCCCTCACTCCCGAAAGTCTTCTGCTCAAAAAAATTGTCGAGGGGGATTGCAAAAGGCGAGAAAGTGTGCTATAATAACAGAATAGACAGTCACAGGACACGCGCCCTTCGCGCGTTCCGTTCCATATTGAAAAAAGAGGTGCAAGCATGAGAGTTTTATGGGTTTCCACGTCCCCCATGGGCCCCGCCAGTCGCATTCTGGAGATTCAGCAGACCGGCTCCAGCGGCGGATGGATCCAAAGTGAATACGAAGCGCTGATGCGGGAGGATCACAGTGGCGTCGAGATGTTCTTCCTGTGCGGCTCCCGATCCGTAGCCGAGGGGACGGTCCTGCGTAAGCAGACCGAGGAGGGGACCGCCTTCTGCGTCAATCTGCCCAAAATCTCCTTTGGCAAGGAGCTTCCCGCGGCGGTGTACAGAAACGTCAAGGACGTCATCGACGAGATCAAGCCCGACGTCATCCATATCTGGGGCACCGAAAGCTGCATCTCCCACGGTTCAGCCAAGGCCGGAGAGGGCATCCGCAAGGTGGTTTTCCTGCAGGGCATCATCGGCATCCACCAGCGCTACAAGGGCGGTTACCTGACCAATACCGAGGATAACCTCCCCTATATCAGTCCCGATCCCCTCAAGACCCGCATCGTGACCCGCATGAAGCGGTCCTACTTCAAAAAGCAGATCGCCTACGAGCAGTACACCCTACGGAGCAGTCGGGGCGTCATCATTGACAACGAGTTTTCGGAGGCCTACTGCAAGACCGTCGCCCCCGAGCTGACCTGCTATTACCGCTTCCTCCATCCCAACACCCTCTTCACCGAGGCCGACTGGAGCTACGATGCCTGTCAGAAGAACACCATCTTCACGGTCTTCGGCAAATCCACCGAAAAGGGAATGCACCAGCTGCTCAAGGCCGTGGCCATCGTCAAGGAAACCATTCCCGACGTCAAGCTGATCATCCCCGGCCCCTTTTCCTGTGAGGGCGGAAGGCTCAAGGATAAGCGCCGCTTAGTGGGCTTCGAGCGGTGGATGGCCAATTTCATCGAGGCAAACGGGCTGACCGACAACGTGGTCTTCCCCGGTAAGCTCTCCCCTGCCCAGATGGTGGAGCAACTGCAGAACTGCCATATGTTCGTCAATCCCTCCTGCATGGAGTGCCACGCCCTGTCCCTCCGCGAGGCCATGACCGTGGGTACTCCCTCTGTTACCTCCCTGTGCGGCAGCGTCATCGAGTACGTCACCCACAATGAAAACGGCCTGATCTATCGGTACGAGGAGCACGAGATGCTGTCCTACCTCATCAAGAAGGTCCTGGGAGATCGCGCGTTTGCCGAACATCTGTCCGAGGGAGCCAAAGCCTCTATGGCGGAGCGCCGCGCCCGCCCCAACTACGGCATCATGGACATCTACCGTGACCTGCTGAGCAAATGATCCAACCGAAAGGGCGTCGCCGCCGCGCCGCCCTTTCCCTTTCACCTCCTCCCGCGGGACCGAGGACTTCACCGTTTTTTTCCAAGTGATGTAGTTTTGTCAATGATGTGAGACCAAAAAAGTCAGAAAAAAAGTGAGAGTCATGCTAAACGACTTTACAGTCGGAAGGAGGGGCGAAGCCCCGAGTGGAGACTGCAAAGTCGGGCGCGATCAGGAAGAAGGAGTCTCCAGATCCAGTTGCATTTGGTTGGGAGACTTCCACCCGAGCACAGCCATAGGGATACTGTTGGAGCGACGCAAATAGCGCTTCATTTGAGTTTGAAGATCCGCGAACGAATAGAATTTCAAGTAGTTGTAGAAACGTTCTTGGTCATTTCGGTGGCTCCTCTCAACCTTTCCGTTGTGCCAAGGAGTCCTCGGACGAATGAGCTTATGCTCAATATGATAATGGTTGCAGAACACATCGAACGGATGAACACGCTTGGTATTGAAGAAATGGGTGAACTCCGCGCCGTTATCGGTTTGAATGGTTTTAGGAGCGTAACCGAAAAAGATGATGGCACGCTTGACAAAATCGATCGTGGAGAAGCTGCTGTTCTCTTCATACGCATAGATAAATCTCTTTCGAGAGGCTTCTTCAATGATCGTGTACTGGTAAAACCTTTGGTCATCCTTGCCCACATAACAGACTTTGGGAACAAACTTCACATCCATCTGCCACTTGATGCCAATCGCGGTGGGAGTGTCGTAGGGCTTATTGTGCAAAGACTTTTTCTTGGTGGATTCGGCCTTTTTGCGGAACCCAAGACGGACGAATACGCGATAGAGCGAGCCGGGATGGCGTGAATATGCCTTATCCTCTCGCAGCTTGCCGTAAAGCTCACCCAAAGATATGTTGGGGTTCCTTCTGTGATAGTCCTTGATCCACTTCAGTTCTTGCTCGGTATGGGCATTTGGATGCGGAGAATGGGGACGGTGCGATTTGGGCACAAGGGACTCCTTGGTTCCGTCATACCGCTTATTCCATCTCATGAGAGAGGCTTTGGATATCTTATACTTCCTGCAAACGTATGAAATATCCTTTGTTTGGCGATAAAGTTGAACAGAATTTAATTTTGTTGCAATTTCATGTGGACAATAGCGTTTGTTTGTGGTATAATGTTTCATGAAGTGATTGAGTCCTTTCTGTTGAGATGAGTTAGGGGTAATTCTATTTTAACAGAACTCAATCACTTTTTCTATTCTTTTTTTACTTTCGGTCTCACATCTATTGTAACACTACAATAAAAATGTCAAAAAATGTTGAAAAACATCTTGCACAACCGAGGAAAATGATGTATAATATAGAGTAACACCACCGTCGGACGCGGTGATTGCGACACAAGGAGAACCATACATGATCGGCTTCTATAACTACACAGTTATTCTGACGTATATCAGCCTTCTGATCTCGGCCGTGGGCATCGGCTTCGCCGTGACGGGCGACCCCTTCACTGCCCTGTTCTGCCTTCTCGCCTCGGGCATCTGCGATATGTTCGACGGCAAGATCGCCCGCACCCGCAAAAAGTCCACCGAGGAAGAAAAGCGCTTCGGCATCCAGCTGGATTCCCTCTGCGATATCGTCTGCTTCGGTGTCCTCCCCGCCTCCGTGGCGATCAGCATGACCTCTACCGCCGCACTCTGTGACCGGATCGCCGTCTGGGCGGTCAGCGGTCTGTACGTCCTCTGTGCCCTCATCCGCCTGGCCTATTTCAACGTCACTGAGGAGACGAGACAGGCCACCGAGGGAGGAAGACGCACCCACTTCATGGGTGTTCCCGTCACCACGGCAGCGGTGATCTTTCCCCTGTTCTACGCTCTGTCGGTGCTGGCTCCCGCTCCTCTGGCCCCCTGGCTCTACCCCGCCGTGATCCTCATTACCGCCGTTGCCTTCATCACCCCCGTCAAGGTCAGAAAGCCCCATACCGTGGGCCTGGCTGTCCTGGGTCTCATCGGACTTCTGGAGGCGGTGCTGATGTTCTACTTACTGCTTCGTTGATTTGTACTGTATCATCCCTCGCCCACGCGGCGGGGGATATTTTTGTTGTTGATCTGTCTGAAATGGCAAAAGGCTATGAAGGATAGAAAAAGGTGATCG
>JAFVRI010000044.1 GCA_017504335.1 Clostridia bacterium | reverse complement strand
TTGAAAAAGCTCCGCAAAACTTTTATTACAAAATATGGCTTGTTTTTATTCACGTTCCTCGTCTTTGTGTAGGATGTGAGTGATACTTTTTTCTCTAAGGTAGAAATCCGTCGGACCCTGCTGCGTCCCGACGGATTTCTTTTTATTTGGTTTTCGGGAGAAGCAAGCTCTCCCGTTATAAATATAAAAGAAAACCATCGGTGGCGTGCGACAGCAACGCAGTCCGATGGTTTTCCACCTTAGAAGAAAAACAATGTTGTTTTACAAAAATTATGACAAGAACAATGCAGAAGGGTCAATCCATAATTTTGTATGAAAAGTTTTGCGGAGCTTTTTCAAAAGCGACTCGCGTCCCTCGCGTCCCCCGCATCCCGCATTCTTATTCCTCTTCGATTGCCGAGGCAAGTCGTTCTCTCAGATTCAAGAGGTAATCGGCATCGTGGGGGAAATGGGTAAAGCTCAGGGATCCGTCGGTGCCCTCCAGCACAAGGCGTTCGGTAAACGCTCTGCCGTGGATCGACTCGCAAAGCTCCAGCGCGCGAATATCGTCCATGGCTTCTCGCATGGCATTCAGGCGGAGCGACTCCCATGGCTTACCGTCGGTTCCGGGATAGACCAGATAGGTATCCCCCGAGGGCGCCCAGATCTCTCCGTCCGAGCAAAGGAATGGGTCGATCACGTCATAAGAACGACAATTATTGTAGAAATTAAAGCCCCAATGCAAGAATCCCTCGATACGGTGCATATAGAGCTGTACCCCGAGAATTCTCGTCCGAGCCAATGTCATGGCAAAATGACGTCCCGTCAGGTCACGGCAATCTCCCGTGCCTGCGTAGTATGCCCATAGACCCTTCACACGGTTCTCAAGAAAGGGTTCTATGTGACCGATGAAGGGAACGGGCTTTTTCAGCGCCCCCGTCTCGTAAAACTCATAGCTGGAAAGGGCATCGATAATGGGATAATCTCCAAGGTACTTGCTTATCAATTCCTTGCATTTTTTATAGTGTGCGAGATTTTCAAGCTTTGGTTCGTCGGAGATGTGATAGAAGCACTGCTTGTCTAAGCCTTTTTCCTTCATGTGCGCCACAAAGGCGGGAATCATGGCAGAAAGGAATGCTTCGTATTCTTCGCCAAGGGCATCGGTTTCCCAGCCGAAAATCCGCTTCTCTTCCCCGTCCACATTTGCAATGATCTTGGGTGTGTTGTGCGCCCCCCATTGAGAGAAGAAGTGGGGAATTTCGAAGTATTGTACACCGACACGGCGGGCGATCTCCAGCCAACGGTCAAGCCTGTCAAACCCAAAGGTATAGCTTCCGTCCGCCGTCCGCGTTATATCCAAAAGCTGAGTGGTCATGCGCTCTCCGCCCACATAGGTGTCCAGCTCGGGGGTAAAGATGGGGGTAAGGATCATATTGATCCCACTGTCCACCGCCATTGCCATAAAATCCTCGATTGCCTTCCAATGTGTTTCGGAAAATGCCTCGACGCGGTAAGCGTTGGCGATACAATCGGTATAAAACCACTCGGTATGAATACACCTCTGGGGAGGGAGTACAGCCTTCAGCACACGGACCGTCGCACACTCACTGCCCAAACATGTGCGTGGCGTGGTCGTTCCCGCTTGTGAAAAGACAGAGACCGTCAGGGGATATTCTCCGGGTGCAAAGCCATCGGGAAGCTTGACGGTGACAAAGAGCGCACCAAGCTGCAACGGTGCGGGCTTGAAGGTACCGTGATAATGCAACGGGCGGATCAGGTCGGGATAGAGTCCCGGTTGATTTCTCAAAAGCCGCTCGTCCGGAAACATCAGATCAAGGGGAAGCATGGAGGGGATGGAAACCACGTCACGGATCTCCACGTAAGGAGCCAGCGGTCCGTCTACCTCAATCTCGCACAAGCGCGGGCGCTCAGGTCTTTCATTATAGTACACAAACTGTGCGGCAAGACGCTCGTTGGCAAACATGACAAAGCTCGTCTTCTCCGGCTTTTCCTCAAAGGGATCGTCCCAAAAGCACTTTTCAAGAGACGAGCACCATTTTAATTTCAAGGACAACATTTTCGTTCTTCTCCTTTAGCTTTTGCGATCAATCGCCAAAGCCACCTTGCGTCGAAGGTCGATCAAATAGTCTGCCGTTCGGGGATAATGTGAGAAGGTCAACGTACCGTCGGTTCCCTCCAGCACAAGACGTTCGGTAAATTCCCTGCCATACAGGCTTTCGCAAAGCTCAAGGGCGCGAATATCGTCCATCGATTCCTTCAAAGCACAGAACCGCAAGGATTCCCAAGCCGTTCCGTCATCTCCGGGATAGACAAGATACGTGTCTCCCGAGGGGGCAAAGCCCTCGCCGTCCGAGACCGCAAAGGGATTGACGGCGTCGTAGGAATATCGGTTGTTGTAGAAATTATATCCCCAATGCAAAAATCCTTCAATGTGATAGAGCCAGAGCTGCACACCAATGATGCGCACACGTGCCTGAGACAGGGAGAAGAATCGGTTGGAGACGTCCTTGGAACCACTGGCACCGCAGTAATATGCCCAAAGACCCTCGATCTTATGTTCAAGGAAGGGCTCAATTTTTTTGGTGGCAGGTACGGGCTTTTTCAACGCGCCCGTTGAATAGAACTCATAATTGGAAAGCGCATCGATGATGGGATAACCCTCCAGATACTGACCGATCAGCTCCTTGCAGGCTTTGTAATGCTCTAAGTGCGCAAGGCTCGGCTCGTCGGATACATGGAAATAACACCTCTTATCTACTCCCTTGGCACGGAAGGCATCCAAAAGAGCGGGAATCAGCTGTCCGAGGAAGCTGCGATATTCCGCACCCAGCGCATCGGTCTCCCAGCCGAAGATCCGTTTGGTTCGACCGCCCACCTTCGCCACAAACTTGGGTGCATGCTTGGCACCCCACTGAGTAAAGAAGTGAGGAATTTCAAAATATTCCACACCTGCGTCAAGACACAGATCGATCCACCGATTTAGCTTTTCAAAGCCAAAGGTATAAGAGCCGTCCGACTCCACCGTAATATCCACCAGCTGCGTGGTCATTCTCTCTCCGCCGATATACGTATCCAGCTCGGGAGTAAACACGGGAGTCAGAATCATATTGATTCCGCCCTCAACCGCTTTTTTTATAAAGGAATCGATAACCTTCCAGTGCTTTTCGGAGAAGGCACGAACGCCGTAATAGTTGGCAAGGCAGTCGGTATAAAACCACTCGGTACGGATCAGCTTTTGAGGAGGCAGCTCCGCCGCCAAAACCCGAATCGAGGCAGTCTCAGCGCCAATGATCTCTCCCTTTTCACTGCTCGGATCGACCGAAATCAGATTGACGGTCAAATCATATTCGCCCGCCCGAACATCCTCGGGCAAAGACAGATTCAACCAGAAGGTGTGAAGCTGTCCGCAAGGCAAAAAGATACTCTCGCGATAATGGAGCGGCGCAATCAGATCGGGATAAACACCCGGGGTATATCTCAGATAATCCTCATCCACCAATTTTGGATTGTATGGGAAAACAGACGGAATGTGGACAACACGCTGTACCGTCACATAATCCGCCAATGCTCCTGACAAAGCTACTCGGATCCGAGCGACCTGTTCCGGATCGTTTCGGGAAACACCTACCTGAAAAGAAAGTCTTTCATTTCGGAACATCATAAAGCTTTTGGTTTCGGGCTTAGACTCCAAGCGCTCATCCAAAAAGCACTTCTCCATAGAGGACATCAGCTTCATTTCAATACATGGCATTTTCATATCTCCTTTTATTACATATTTATTGTTCTTAAAAATTGCCCACTCCCTCTTGAAAAAAGACAGAACTTTTGATATAATATCTCTGTAACGGAAGGAGGTGTGGATATGAACCGCGAAGCAGAAGAGCTTCTCTGCGCATTCGCACGAATGTCAAGAATGCACCTTAGTGTTTGCGACAGCGAATTTCATTCGGTATTTTCCGTAAGTTCTTCCTCTCAAATACGTTTTTGCAGGGCACTTCACCGCTCCGAACAAGCGCTGGAGCGATGCATCGCCTCGGATCTGTCCGCACGGCGAGCCTGCCTGGAATCGGGCAAACTATATATGTACCGTTGCCCCTTTGGGTTATTCGAAGTTATCGTTCCCCTCTACGTATGCGGAGAATTAAACGGCTTTCTCATAGCGGGCAAGTCCCTGCCTCAAGGAGAAGAATCGACCCCCTTGGAAGCCGCCATGCCCTATTTAAGCGGTGAGAATCATTATGACACCCTTTGTCGGGAGATCCAATATCTGGAGAAACATACGAAAGCCGAACACGAGGACCTCTGCCGAGTTCTCGAAGCACTTGCCGAGCGTCTGTCCGCATTGGGCGGGGTTCCCAATCCTTCCGAAAACATCCCCGCAGGTGTGCGAAAATATCTACACCGAAATTTTCAGCAGCCTATTACGTTGTCGGATCTGGCAATGAATTTCCATTGCAGTACGGTCTCCTTAACAAAATGGTATTATCGTGAGTACGGTAAAACCATAATGGAAGAATTGAACGAAATCCGCATGGAAGAAGCCAAAAAGCTTCTTCGCTCCACCAACGCTTCCGTCGGTTCGGTTGCCGCATCCTGCGGCTTTTCCGATGCGGGTTATTTCACCAAATGCTTTCGTCGCACGGTAGGTTGTACGCCGACCGAATGGCGCACCCAATAACTTCCACACATTTATTTTAACAAATCCCCTCCCTTCTTGCAAGGGAAAATGAGAAAAAACATTGGGAAAATCGATAATTTTCAAAAATAACGGACGAAATCCGTTTGAAAGGAACAATACCATGTCAGCAATTACAGAGATTGCCGTCATCGGCGCGGGACACGCAGGAATCGAGGCGGCACTTGCGGCAGCGCGAACGGGATCGGATACGGTCCTTTTCACCATGTCCTTGGAATCCATTGCCAATATGCCCTGCAATCCCTCCATCGGCGGAACAGGAAAGGGGCATCTGGTCTATGAGATCGACGCCTTGGGCGGAGAAATGGGACAGGTTGCCGATCTGGTCACACTTCAATCCAGAACCTTGAATCTCGGAAAGGGTGCCGCGGTCCACTCCAAGCGCATCCAAGCAGACCGCAAGGAATATCACCGTTTGATGAAAGAGAGATTGGAAAAAATTCCCAATTTGAGACTGATTCAAGCAGAAATTGTAGATATCGGGGTTGAAAATGGCAGGGTTTGTTCGGTTACCACCCGTCTGGGCGAGGTTTGGCAATGCAGAGCAGCCATCATCTGCACAGGAACCTATTTGGACAGCCGCATCTTTGTGGGCGACATCAACTACGAAAGCGGTCCTGACGGCTTTCTTGCCGCCAAGGGGCTTTCCGACGCTCTTACACGTCTCGGTATTCGCTTGATGCGATTCAAAACCGGAACGCCCGCGCGTGTCAATCGCCGCTCCATTTGCTTTGACGGCTTGGAGCGTCAGGATGGAGAAGCCCCCATCATTCCCTACTCCTCCCTGACCGAGGAAGGTGATTTTGACGAAAAGGATCAAATCCCTTGTCATGTGGTCTATACCAACGCAAATACCCACCAAATCATCCGCGATAATATTACCCGCTCCGCTATGTATTCCGGACAGATCCACGGAACAGGTCCCCGATATTGCCCCTCCATCGAGGACAAGCTGGTTCGTTTTTCGGACAAGGAGCGGCACCAGCTCTTCATTGAGCCCGTAGGAGCGGACACGGAGGAAATGTATATTCAAGGCTTTTCCACTTCCCTTCCCGTCGACGTCCAACACAAAATGCTCCGTTCCCTTCAAGGCTTTGAGCATGCCGAGGTCATGCGGTATGCGTACGCAATCGAGTATGACTGTATGGATCCCACACAGCTCTATCCGACCTTGGAATGTAAAAATCTGGAAGGACTTTACGGTGCGGGGCAATTTAACGGAACCTCCGGCTATGAGGAGGCTGCCGCTCAGGGACTGATTGCCGGATTGAACGCATCCTTGAAGCTTCACGGAAAAGAACCCTTGATCCTTTCTCGTTCCGAAAGCTATATCGGAACCCTGATCGACGATCTTGTCACCAAGGGAACCAACGAGCCTTACCGTATGATGACCTCCCGTTCGGAATACAGACTTTTGCTTCGGCAAGACAATTCGGACGCAAGACTGACACCAAAGGGCTATGCAGTCGGTCTGATTTCCGAGGAACGGTATGAAAAATACCTTAAAAAGCAGGAAATGATCAAGGCTGAAATCGATCGATTGGAATCCACCCACGGTTCTCCCGAATATTTTCGGCCATTCTTGGAAAAATATGGAATGCCCCTCCTTAATAGTGGTGCTTCCCTAGCAGATCTCCTACGCAGGCCCGATGTTACCTACGAAATGTTGAGCGAGGTTGATCCCGATCGTCCTTCCCTTCCCTTGCGTGTCATATTGACCGTAGAGGTATCCATCAAATACGAAGGCTACATTAAGCGCCAGCTTCGGGAGGTTGAGCGCCATGAACGCTTGGAAACGAAACGTCTCTCCGCAGATCTGGACTATAAGTCGATCAAGGGACTTCGTATCGAAGCCGCTCAAAAGCTCGATCAGATCAAACCCGCCACCATCGGACAAGCTTCAAGAATCAGCGGAGTGAATCCCGCAGACATCTCGGTTTTGCTGATTTATTTAGGCATGAAGTAATGTTTCACGTGAAACATTATAGAAAGGAAATACTATGACACGTCCCGAGTTTGTATCCGCTTGCCAAAGCGCTTTTTTCTTAAATGGCATGGAATGCACTCCAGAGCAGGCAGAAGCGCTTTTTGATTTAACGCAAAGAATGTTATCGGTCAACCAAAGCATGAATCTGACCGCAATTACCGAAGAAATCGCAATTATTTTTAAACATTATGTAGATTCCTTGATGATTTCTGCCCATATCCCCCCAAACACATCCGTAATTGACGTCGGTTGCGGAGCGGGCTTCCCTTCTCTTCCCTTGGCAATCTTTCGCCCCGATTTGCGCATCGTGGCATTAGACGGAACCGCAAAGCGCATTCGTTACGTGGAAGAAACAGCATCCATACTAGGGTTAGAAAATCTGACCGCGATCTCGGGTAGAGCTGAGGAATACGGTATCAAAGCCGAATTTCGCGAACAATTTGATATTGTCACCGCCAGAGCAGTTGCCAATTTGCGTGTTTTATGCGAGCTGTGTCTCCCCTTTGCAAAGGTAGGAGGCGCAATGATCTCCATGAAGTCAGCTCAAGCCGAAGAGGAATTGACAGAAGCCAAAAGCTGCATAACACAATGTGGAGGCAAAACAAGAAAGCTGCTTCCCTGCGATCTCAAATTTTCCAACGACTCCTCCGAGAGCCGAAACCTGATCATTATCGATAAAAAAGCAGCTACTCCAAAAAATTTTCCGAGGCATTTCTCCAAAATATCCAAAAAACCGCTCTAAAAGCGGTTTTTTCTTTTATACACACGACAATGCCTCGAATTTTCAGGCATCCATCTCTATTTCCCGCAAATTCGCGACATAAAAGTACAGACAGATTTCATACTTTTTCCTTTCTTGTTTGTGTTATAATAAAAATGTCAAAGGCATGTTTCACGTGAAACATGTAAAAAGAAAGGAAATGAAGAAAAATGACCGACCTTAAATATTTTTGGCGTCAAAAGCAGGAGCCGTCCGCAGACCTGACCAAGCAAATCATCCAGATCAAAACCGATGACATTCGCCCCAATCGCGCTCAGCCGCGCGCAGAATTCGATCAGAACGCAATTATTCGCCTTGCTGACTCCATCCGAAGATACGGAATCCTCCAACCGTTAACCGTTCGTCAGACTGATGACGAGGATGACACCTACAGCTATGAGCTGATTGCAGGCGAGCGGCGTTTGCGTGCCTCCAAGCTACTCGGATATCTCACCGTTCCGTGCATCGTAATGGAGGCAACCGAGCAGGTATCCGCCGAATTGGCGATCATAGAGAATCTTTTGCGAGAGGATTTGAACATGTTTGAACAGGCTTACGGCTTTAAAAAGCTGATCGATCTTCACAATCTTACACAAGATGAGGTCGCAAGGCGTATGTCCATGAGCCAATCGGCCGTGGCAAACAAGCTAAGACTCCTCAAATTAAGTTACGAGGAGCAATGCATGATACTGGAATTCGGTTTAACCGAACGCCATGCCAGAGCAATGCTGCGATTGGATTCAAGTGAAACAAGAAAGCATACCATACAAAAGGTATCCGAAGAAAAAATGAATGTCCAAGAAACCGAGCAATACATAGAAAAGCTTTTAAAAACGCCAAATAAAGCCTCGATTTCAGAGGAAGAACCCGCAAAGCTGATCGGTTTTGAATTCACAGATCCGGAGGATGAAGCGATGGAAATCCTGCGCCAGTTAAGAAAACGATTAGAGCTTTGGCGAAGAGAAGGCAAGGATGTATCCATGAATATCGCAAACGGTTCTCGGCTTTTAGAGGTAGTCATACGGTTTAATAAGTGATGTTTCACGTGAAACATCATGGGAGAAATGTACAATGTTGGCATTTCTCCCATATATTTTTGAAAAATATAAAGATAACTCTTGCAAAGCAAGGGCAAATGTGCTATAATATAAGATGCAAAAATGAAATTTGTACATAAAACGAAGTACAAGCAAGAAAGGAAACACCCTATGGGAAAAATTATTGCATTTGCAAACCAAAAGGGCGGCGTAGGAAAGACCACATCCTGCGTGAATATCGCAGCAGCTCTTGGCTTGCTCGGACATAAAGTTTTGATCGTGGATTTGGACCCTCAGGGAAATACCACCAGTGGTGTCGGTATCTCCAAAAAGGGATTGAAGGCTTCTACCAGAGATCTTTTGACCGGTGAAAAACCCGCCTCGGAGATCGCAATCGAAACACCTTTTCAAAATCTCTCGGTTATCCCGACCAACACCGCTTTGGCAGGAGCCGAATTTGATCTTTTTGACTTTGACGAGAGCGAATTTCGCATGAAAACCGCTCTGGCAGAGGTAAAGGATACCTATGACTACATTTTGATCGACTGTCCGCCCTCGCTCGGCATGCTGACCATCAACGCATTTGCAGCAAGTGACGGCGTCATCGTCCCCATGCAATGCGAATTTTACGCGTTGGAGGGTCTTTCTCAGTTGATGGTCACCATCAACCGGATCAAACGTCTCTACAACCCCGATCTGACGCTGAGCGGAATTCTGATCACCATGTACAACAGCCGTCTTTTGCTTTCGATGCAGGTCATTGCCGAGCTGCAAAAGCATTATTCCGACCGTTTGTTTGAGACAAAGATCTCCAGAAACGTAAAGCTGACCGAGGCTCCCGGCTTCGGAAAGCCCGCATATTATCACGATAAGAACTCCAAGGGCGCCAAGGAATACATGGAGGTTGCCAAGGAATTGGCAACCAGAATCTAAGGAGAATCCGCCATGGCAAAAAAATTGTCAGGGCTTGGAAGAAGTCTCGGTGAGCTGTTGGAGGATAACACCCCCCAGGTTCGCACTGGAAAGGGAAGCGCATCCATCCGCCAGGGAAGTGAAACCATCCATATTGCCCCCACCGAGGAAACTCCGACTCCCACGCAGGAAAGCAAAAGCTTATATGAGACAAAGCACAAGAACAGAAGTGTAAGAGCCAACTTCAAAAACTTCAAATAAAACAGATAGGGAACAGAATTATGGCAAGAAAACTTGAGGAAAGAGGACTGGGAAGACAGTTCTATGACATCCTGGACGATAATTCTTTGAGCGGTGGTTCGGGAAAGAGCATCCGTTTGTCCGATATTGAGCCCAGAAGAGATCAGCCCCGAAAAACCTTTGAAAAGGAAGCACTGGAGACGCTGGCAGATTCGATTGCCGAATACGGCGTATTACAGCCCATTATCGTAAAGGAAAACAGTGATATCCCCGGTCTTTACGAGATCATTGCAGGTGAGCGCCGTTGGCGCGCCGCAAAGATGGCGGGACTTACGGAAATTCCCGCGGTCGTATTTGACGGTGATGAATTAAAGGCAGCGCAGGTCGCATTGATCGAGAATATCCAAAGAGAGGATCTGAACCCCGTAGAAGAAGCGATGGGATACGGATCCTTGATCGAGAAATTCGGCATGACGCAGGAAGAGGTCGCAAAACAGGTAGGAAAAAGCCGTGTGGCAATTACCAATATGCTTCGTCTGTTGGATCTCCCGGAGGAGGTTTTGGATTTGCTCCGCACAGGCGATCTGACCGCGGGACATGCCAGAGCGCTTCTCGGACTTCCTACCGAGGAAAGCATGCGCGAGGTTGCCGAGCGCATTCTGCAAAAGGGACTTTCGGTTCGCGAGGTAGAAGCGCTGGTCAATCGCATCAAGAGCATGCAGGTGCAGTCGGAGGAGTCTGAGGAGGAAAAGGTTTCCACTCAGGTAAAGGTTCATATGAAGGAGCTGGAGCACCGCGCTACCTCCACCTTGGGCAGAAAGGTCAGAATTTCCCGTTCCACCAGAAAGAAGGTCGTGGAGCTGACCTACGACAACGACGAGGATTTGGAAGCATTGCTTCTGATGCTCTGCGGAAATGATATTTTTAACGAAACAGCAAACTAAGAATTGGAAAAAAATGGAAATAGGAGATAAATTATGTTAGACATCAAATACATCAAGGAAAATCCCGATGAAGTCATTGCCAGACTTGCGAAGAAGGGAAAGGACGCCAAGGAAGAAATTGCTCAAATTTTGTCGCTGGATGCCGAAAGAAGAGCGCTCATTGCCGAGACCGAGTCCATCAAGGCTGAGCAGAACAAAATGAACAAAATGATCCCTGTCTACAAGAAGGAGGGGAAGGATGTTTCCGCCATTTTCGTACAGATGAAGGAAATGAGCGCAAAGACCAAGGAGATCGATGAGCGTCTGAAGACGGTCGAAACCCAGTTCCAGTCGGTTATGCTGGGGCTTCCCAACCTGCCCGATGAGGATCTTCTGCCCGGCGGAAAGGAAAACAACGAGCCTCTGCGCTTCTTTGGCGATCCCAAGGTATTTGACTTTGAGCCTAAGAATCACGTAGATCTCTGCACGGACCTCGGTCTGATCGACTATAAGAGAGGAACCAAGCTCTCGGGAGCAGGCTTCTGGATCTATCGTGGCATGGGCGCGCGCTTGGAATGGGCGCTCCTGAACTACTTTGTGGATACCCATATCGGAAACGGCTACGAGTTGGTTCTCGTTCCCCATATGCTGGGCTATGAGTGCGGTCTGACCGCAGGTCAGTTCCCCAAGTTTGCAGACGATGTATACTGGCTGGAAACCGCCGAGGATGAACGCCGCCGCTTTATGCTGCCCACCGCAGAGACCGCGCTTGTGTCGTTGCACAGAGATGAGATTCTCACCGAGGCAGATCTGCCCCGCAAGTATATCAGCTACACACCTTGCTTCCGCCGCGAAGCAGGCAGCTACCGCGCAGACGAGCGCGGAATGGTCAGAGGTCACCAGTTCAATAAGGTAGAGATGGTTCAGTACACCCTGCCCGAGAAGAGCGACGAGGCATTCGAGGAGCTGGTAGCCAATGCCGAGAATCTGGTTAAGGGTCTTGGCTTCCACTTCCGCACCGTTAAGCTGGCGGCAGAGGACTGCTCCGCATCCATGGCACGCACCTACGATATCGAAATCAACATTCCTTCCATGAACGGATACAAGGAGGTTTCCTCGGTATCCAACGCACGCGATTATCAGGCGCGCCGCGGCATGATGCGCGTCAAGAGAGCAGACGGAAAGACCGAATTTGTTCATACCCTGAACGGCTCCGGTCTGGCAACCAGCCGTATTCTTCCCGCACTGGTCGAGCAGAATCAGCAGGCAGACGGCTCTGTTGTCGTTCCTGAGGTTCTGCGCAAATACGTTGGTGTAGATATCATCAAGAAGTAAGAAATCGGAGGAGCCGAATGAAAGGTACACATTTCTATGCCTTGACCTCATCGGCGGATATGCCCTCTACCATCGGGGGCTTTTGGGATACCCTGTATCAAGCCTATTTCGGGGAACTGCCCGAATTTTCGAATATCCATCTCGGAGCGCTGGGCAATACCTCTCTACGCCTGATTATCGTCGGAATCTTCCTGGGATTGGCGCTGGGTGGCTTTGTAGCGGTCTATAATAAGCAGATTCTCGGGCGGTTCGTCCGAGCTCTGCTTGCCGAGAATTGCCTATCACCCGAAAGTGGAAAAACATTACCCGAAATGAACTATGCGGACAAGCTGATGATCCGCAGAGCCGTCCGTAAAAGTCCCTCTCTGCGACGGGTGGTAAAATGCGCGGAGGAAGAGGCGCACTGGGAAGCGCTGACGGAAAAGCAAAAGAAGGCAAACAAAAAGGCAACCGAGTTTCGAATCGATCCCGACATCCATCACTTTTATATCCCCGAGGACATGAAATACATGGCGGATGTGAAATTTGAAGGGAAGGGAAATACCTGGTTTGGTGCCATCGCCTTTGCCGCGGGCATGATCGTATTCATGCTGGTTGTGCTCGGCGCGCTTCCGTTCCTGCTTTCTCTGCTCAATGACTTTTTGGAAATGTTTAACGACACAAGTGTCTGATCGATCAAGAAGGAGGCTTTGACGTTTCGTGTCTAATATGATGAATATACGGACCGCCGAGGCGCTCCGCCCCAAAACTATCGATCGCATCGTTGGACAGAGCCATCTGTTCGGAGAGCGAGGGGTGATCCGAAATATGCTGGCAAGCGGTCGGATTACCAATATGATCTTCTATGGACCGCCCGGCACAGGAAAAACAACCGCCGCCGAAATCATCGCGAGGGAATCCAATATGGTGTTCCACCGTCTGAATGCCACCACCGCATCCCTCTCGGATGTAAAGGACATTCTCTCGGGAACCAACAGCGTGTTCGCAACGGGCGGAATTTTGCTGTATATCGATGAGATCCAGTACTTTAACAAAAAGCAGCAGCAAGCACTGCTCGAATACATCGAGGACGGTCGGGTCACCCTGATCGCCTCCACCACCGAGAATCCACATTTTTATATCTACAATGCCATTCTTTCCCGTTCTTCGTTGTTCGAGTTCAAGCCGGTCTCGCCCGATGACGTTGCCATTGCGCTCAAGCGAGCCCTCGAGTATCTCAATGAAGAGATGGGAAAGACAAAGACCGTAACAGACGAGGTGCTTCTCTATATCGCTCGCACAACGTCGGGAGATGTACGTCATGCCATTGTGCTGATGGAAAACGCCTACTTTGCCTCAGAGCAAGAGATTACGCGGGATGCCGTGGACAGCTTCCATGTTCCGGTGGGGAACTTCGACGAGGATACCCACTATGATCTGTTGTCCTGCCTGCAAAAGTCCATCCGGGGCTCTGATCCCGATGCTACGGCATTTTATCTGGCAAAGCTCTTATCGGTCGGCGAGTTGATTTCTGTCTGTCGAAGATTGCAGGTCATTGCATCTGAGGATGTGGGGCTGGCATATCCGATGGCAGCAGTGGTTACCAGAGCCTGCTGTGAATCGGCAAAGGAGCTTGGAATGCCCGAAGCAAGGATTCCCTTGGCGAACGCCGCCATGCTCCTGGCAACCGCACCCAAATCCAATTCCGCGTATATGGCAATCAATGAAGCCATGGAGGATGTGGAGAAGGGAAGTGGACGGAATATTCCCACGCATTTGCAAAGTCCCTTGTTCAAGGGATACAAATATCCTCACGATTATCCCGCGCATTATGTCAAGCAAACCTATCTGCCTGAAGATTTGAAGGGACGGCAGTATTACCGATACGGGGAAAATAAAAATGAGGATGCCGCCCGTCAGTATGCCGAACGAATCAAAAAGTAAAACCAACCAAGAGAATCCCGAAGGGAGGAAAACGGAATGGAGAAGATAAAAGCGTTTTTGAAAAAAGAACGACAATTGATCAGTTATCTGTTTTTTGGATTGATAACCACCGTAGTTTCCTTGCTCGCATGGTATCTGACGCTGAAATTCGGCGTAAAAATATGGTCAGATGAAAACGGGGAACCTACCGCGTTCTTGGACATCCTGGGAAGCACAACTCAGTGGGTCTCCGGGGTGCTTGTCTCTTTTATTACCAGTAAATTGTGGGTGTTTACGGAGGCGGATAAAGGCTGGCGCGTAGCGCTCAGACAGTTTACCGCATTTGTCAGCTCCCGCCTTTTGACCTATTTTTTGGAGGTGGGAATCAACCTCGGATCGATCGAGGGATTGGAAGCACTCAATTGCCCCTCATTTGAGGTTCACGTTTTTTCTATGGCGTTTACCATCGACGCAAGACTGTGGGCAAAAGCGATCTCTTCCGTGGTCATTGTTTTTTCCAATTATTTCATCAGCAAATTCTTCGTCTTTCGGATCAAAAAGAAAGAACCGAACAAAGATGTGAAATAAGAAGAAAAAAAGATAAAAAAGATATTGACAAACCCATGAAAATGGGGTATAATAGTAGGGCAGATTTGGAAATCGGCGAATCTGCCCGAGCATATGGAGAAGTACTCAAGTTGGCCGAAGAGGCGC
>JAFVRI010000043.1 GCA_017504335.1 Clostridia bacterium | reverse complement strand
CGATCGTCATGTCGGTTCCGTCCTTCATGCAGATGCCCTTGCCGATCTCGAACTTGTAGTCCGCATTGTCGTTCAGCACCGGAACGGCGAAGCGTCCGAATCTCATGTAAACGGGGCCGTTGAAGTTGATGGCTGCCTCCACGGCTGCCTTGGCTTCCACGTCGTCAGCGGGGTTGATAACCACCATGCCGGGGATGGCGCGCATGAGCGCAAAATCCTCGATACACTGGTGAGTAGCACCGTCCTCACCAACGGTAATACCTGCGTGGGTAGCACCGATCTTTACGTTCAGGTGAGGGTAGCAGATGGAGTTTCTCACCTGCTCGAAGGCACGGCCTGCCGCAAACATCGCAAAGGACGAAGCGAACACTGTCTTGCCCGCGGTAGCCAAGCCTGCGGCAACGCTCATCATGTTGCCCTCGGCGATACCGCAATCGAAGAATCTCTCGGGGAACTTCTTCTTAAAGGTACCCGTCTTGGTGGCTGCCGCAAGGTCAGCGTCCAAAACGACGAAATCATATTTTTCACCCAGCTCGGCAAGTGCGTTGCCGTAGCTTTCTCTGGTTGCAATCTTATTTGCCATGGTCTATTCCTCCTTACAGATTTGCGCTCAACTCAGCAACAGCGATGGCGTACTGCTCATCGTTGGGAGCGGAGCCGTGCCAGCCGACCTGATTTTCCATGTAAGAAACGCCCTTGCCCTTGACCGTCTTCATAATGATGGCGGTAGGCTTGCCCTTGACGGTCTTTGCCTCGTTGAGAGCCGCTTCGATCTGATCGAAGTCGTGTCCGTCAATGGTGATGACATGGAAACCGAAGGCTTCCAGCTTCTTGTCGTGGGGAGTGGGGTTCATGACCTCGGTTACGGGGCCGTCGATCTGCAAGCCGTTCCAGTCGAAGATGGCGCAGAGGTTGTCCAGCTTATAGTGAGCGGCGAACATGCAAGCCTCCCAGATCTGACCTTCCTCACTTTCACCGTCACCGATGATGGAGTAGGTTCTGTAATCCTTGCCGTCCAGCTTAGCAGCCAGTGCCATGCCGCAAGCGGCAGAGAAGCCGAGACCCAAAGAACCGGTGGTCATATCCACACCGGGGGTACCCTTCATGTCGGGGTGACCCTGCAGGAAGGAATCGACCTGGCGGAGCTTTTTCAGCTCGGCGCGGTCAAAGTAGCCCTTCTCAGCGAGAGCCGCATAAAGAGCGGGGGCGGTATGACCCTTGGAGAGAACGAGACGGTCACGGTCTGCCCACTTGGGGTCGGCGGGGTTGACGTTCATCTCCTCGAAATACAGATAAGCGATGAGATCGGCAATGGAGAGGGATCCACCGGGATGTCCCGAGCTTGCCGCATGAACCGCTTCCACAATATCCAGACGGATCTGTGTCGCGATCTTTGTCAGTTGGTTCTTTTTTTCCTGATTCATAGAAACAAACCATACCTTTCTTAAAATAAAGTATAACAGATATATTATACGATATATTTTCGCCCTTGTCAAGCCGTGGCGGGAAATTTTATGAAAAGGATACGACAGGAAAAACGGTGGGCGATTGTTTCTCGGGACGTCCCATTCTATAAAAAGAAATCCGTCGGGACGTAGGGTCCGACGGATTTCTACCTTAGAGAAAAAACAATATCGTTTTACAAGAATCATGACGAGGAGAATGCACAAGGGTCAATCCATAATTTTGTATGAAAAGTTTTGCGGAGCTTTTTCAAAAGCGACCGCATCCCCCGCGTCCTCGCGTCTCAGCGTCCTCAGATCACTCTGACTTTCACGATGCCGTCCACGGCGGTGAGCTTGGCGACCAGATCATCGGATACGGCGCCGGTCACGTCAACCACGGTGTAGGCGTTGTCGCCCTTGGACTTATTGATCATGTTCTCGATGTTGGCATGGGTCTCGGCCAGAACAGCGGTGATCTGGGAGATCATGTTGGGAATGTTCTTGTGGAACACGCAAACTCTCTTGTCACCGCCCATGGGCATGGAGACGTTGGGGTAGTTTACGCTGTTCTTGATGTTGCCGTGGCGCAGGAAGTCATCCAGCTGAACGGCAGCCATCACTGCGCAGTTGTCCTCAGACTCCTCGGTGGAAGCACCCAGGTGAGGGATGGCAACGATTCCGTCCACACCGATGGTCTCCTCGGTGGGGAAGTCTACTACATAAGAAGCAACCTTGCCGCTTGCGAGAGCAGCCTTCAGGTCGGCAGCATTCACCAGATCGGCACGTGCCAGGTTGATGATGCGAACGCCGTCCTTCATCGTAGCAAGGGTATCGGCATTGATCATGCCCTTGGTATCCTTGGTGGAGGGAACGTGCAGGGTCACGTAATCCGCAGCCTTGAATACGTCCTCGTAAGAAGCGGCCTTCACGACATTGTGGTCAATGTTCCAAGCGGCATCTACACTCAGGAAGGGGTCACAGCCCACAACCTTCATGCCCAGAGCCACTGCGGCATTGGCAACCAATCCGCCGATGGCACCCAGACCGATGACACCCAAGGTCTTGCCCTGGATCTCAACGCCCGCAAACTTGGACTTGCCTTTCTCAACCGACTTGGCAACATCCTCGGTCAGCGTGGAAGCCCACTTGATACCGCCCACAACGTCACGGGAAGCCAGCATCAAAGCACAGATGGCAAGCTCCTTGACTCCGTTTGCGTTGGCACCGGGGGTGTTGAATACCACGATACCCTCCTCGGAGCAACGGTCAACGGGGATGTTGTTCACACCCGCACCCGCACGGGCAATTGCCTGCAGCTCGGGGCCGAATGCCATTTCGTGCATAGCGGCGGAGCGAACCATGATACCGTCGGGATTGGCTACCTCGGTTCCTACGTTGTATACAGCGGGATCCAGCTTGTCGGTTCCCACCTTCGCGATCTTGTTCAAGCAAAGAATATTTTTCATGATGATGTTTCCTCTTTTCGTTTATGCCTTGGGGTTTTCCTCAGCAAATTTCTTCATGAAAGCAACCAGCGCCTCCACACCCGCATAGGGCATTGCGTTGTAAATGGATGCTCTCATACCGCCTACAGAGCGGTGGCCCTTCAGGTTCTTCAGACCTGCCTTGCCTGCCTCGGAGGCAAACTTCTTGTCCAGATCCGCGTCACCGGTTACGAAGGTCACGTTCATCATGGAACGGCTGTCCTTCTTCACGGGAGCGATGTAGTAGCTCTGGTTGTCCAGATAATCATAAAGGAGAGCTGCCTTCTTCACGTTCTTTTCCTTCATGACCTCCAGTCCTCCCATGTTAAGGATCCACTCGTAAACCAGCTTTGCCATGTAGATGGTGTAGCAGGGAGGGGTGTTGTACATGGAGCCGTTCTCCGCCATGGTCTTCCATTCCAGCATGGTGGGCATTTTGGGATCGGCATACTCCAGAAGGTCCTCACGAACGATGACAAGGGTCAGACCTGCGGGAGCCATGTTCTTCTGCGCGCCTGCGTAGATCACACCGAACTTGGT
>JAFVRI010000042.1 GCA_017504335.1 Clostridia bacterium | reverse complement strand
CATATTGCAGGAGGTGTGCTTGACGGCTACCGAAAGATTTGAGTCGCTACACGACAAGTCGGCGTTCAAGGCGTGGCTGATCGGGATCGCCGGTCATAAATGCAATGATTATTACCGCCGAAAGGCCAAAAACAGAACCATTTCGTTGGAATCCTTGCCCGAATCCGCCTTGACTGTTGGCAGATGCGGTATAACCGCGCGGAGCGTCGTCCACGATACGCTGGATGCGTTGGGCGAGCAAGAAAAGCGAGTGATATATTTGTACTTTTTTGAAAATCTGTCACAGGAGGAAATAGCAAGAAAGCTTGCTGTTCCTGTCGGGACGGTGAAAAGTCGCTTGCATTATGCGAAGAAAAAATTCAAGCAGATATACCCTTACAATGAAAGAGCAGAAGGAGAAACGATAATGAAAAAGATTCCTGAAATCTTACCTGCATACACCATTGAGCCGATTTGCGACATTCCGTTTTCGGTTAGATGGGAAGAGCTGCAAGGCTGGCTACTGGTGCCTCGTGTTGGTGAGAGACTTGTGTGGGGATTGTTCGATGCTTCAACCCACAAAAGAACCGAATGGACCGAAATGGAGGCGATTGGTAAAACGGAAATTCACGGGATCGAGGGTGTGGAGATCATAGCGATCCAGTACGATGCCGAGAATTATTACCGTACAGGTTCTGTAGATCGTATGGAACGCCGTTTTGTGGCACAACTGACGGATACGCATTGCCGGTATCTGGCAGAAAGTCATGTGGAGAATGGCGTGCGTAAGGTTTTCACTTTTCTGGACGGCGACAGCTTCCTGAATAATTGGGGCTTCGGGGAAGATAACTGCGGAAACGAAGTGCATTTGGCCGCCAAAGGACTTTTAACCCGCCACGGCAACAAGGTGGAAGGATTCACGAAGCGAGAAACCGTGGATGTGGTGGGACGGTACAAGGTTACCGTGGGTGGAAAATCCTATGATACCATCTGTGTGATGGACATTCAATGCTTCAACGATGGCGTTGTTACCGAGCAGTATCTTGATCGCAACGGCCGCACCGTCCTGTGGCGCAGATTCAACAAAAATGACTGGGCATACCACCACTACGGTAAGCTATGGACGGATCTTCTGCCCGACAACGAACGATTGACCGTCAACGGTGAGACATATGTTCACTGGTATGACTGTGTGACCGACTATATTTTCTGATTTTTGCCCCGCCGTGGTTTCCACGGCGGGGTTTTTCTGTGGCTTGCGGGAGGGCGGGAATCATGCAACCCACGGTTGAGTCCCTGTTGCCCGAGCGGTTATTGCGGAAATCTCAAAAATAGTGTATAATAAGCGCGTGGCCACAAAACACACGAAAGAGAGGATCTCACCATGACCATCGGCGAAAAGATCAAGCACCTCCGCCAGAAGAACGGCATCACGCAGGAAAAGCTGGCGGAATACTTGAATATCACCTACCAATCCGTCTCCAAGTGGGAGAACAATATCGCCCTGCCCGACGTGACCCTCATTGTCCCTCTCGCCAATTTCTTTGGCGTCACCACCGACGAGCTGTTTGACCGCACTGCTTCAGCGCAGGAGTCCGAGATTGAGGCGCTGTCCCGTCGGGATTACGATCTGGCGCACGTCCCGAACAAGGACACCATCCATGAGCGGATCACCCTTTGGCGGGAAGCGGTGCAGAAGTACCCCAAGGATTTCCGTTGCCTCAAATATTTGGCCTATGCCCTTTTTGCCACGCTGGACAAGAGTTTTGAGGAAGCCGAATATCAGCAGAACTCCCGTGAGCTGATCTCGGTCTGCGAGCGCATCCTGCGGGACTGTACCGATCAGGAGATCCGTGACAGCGCCATCCAGCTACTGGTATATACCTACTCATGGCGGTGGACGGATGTGGCCGGCGAGGAAAAGGCGGTTCACTACGCGAGGATGGCGGGGAGCATCTACACCTGCCGGGAAAAGCTGTTGGAATCGGCGCGTTTTACCGAGGAGGGGATCCAACACAACAGGAGCCATAAGCACCACAACAATCTGACCTACATGGACTTCCTCTGCGGCAATATCGTTCACGCCTCCGAGCCCCGTACCCATGAGGAAAGCATTT
Source organism: Clostridia bacterium (assembly GCA_017504335.1). Lineage (GTDB taxonomy): Bacteria > Bacillota > Clostridia > Oscillospirales > CAG-272 > HGM12713. Next base: position 844 of record JAFVRI010000042.1, on the reverse strand, counting down.
TCGCTCTGGAGACCGCCGTCAAATTGTGGGAGACGCTGATCTACGACGGCAATCTTCTCTTCTACCACGTCCGCGTGGGGTATTACTGCGTACAGCTGGCCAAGCATCATGCCGCGCTGGGGCACGGGGAGGATGCTTTGACGTGGCTGGAAAAGGCTTGCGATCACGTGAAAGCATTTGACGGAATGCCCGCCGAAAAGAGCATTCCCTACACGAGTATTTTTACCTGTGAAGCCACCGCCTTGCGACATCCGCTGGACGGCTGTATGGAGGATCTGAAGCGGGATATGGGTGACCCTTGCTTTGATGGCATCCGACAGACATCCGCATTTCAAGCAATTTTGGAAAGGTTGAATTGACCATTCCCCCGCTGTGGATTCCTCGGCGGGGTTTTTCTATCCCAAAATCTTGACAATCCCGTCTATGTGTGCTATACTGAATCCACTGACCGCGTGCCACTCATGATTCCCATGCCCGCCGCGGACCGTCGGGGACGCCGGTCCCTGCAAATATTCCCTTCTGATTGATTGCTTAATTGCGAAAAATTGGGGTTTTTCGGTGGGTTTGCATAGCCGGAAGAGAGTGCTCGCCCCAATGTCCGCGTTCTCCCCCACCCGCTTCGCGGGAGGTCTCCCTGCGGGTCGGTCACAACGCGGCTCTGGCCGCCACTGGCGGCCATTCACTACCGCGTTGCCGCTTCGCTACCCCTCCCGGAGGGAGCCTTTCGTCAGCCCCGCGGAAATCCGTTACTCGACAAGTGATTCTTGCCCGCGCTCTTTAGGCTCCCTCCGGGAGGGAGCTCCCGCCCGCAGGCGGGTGAAGGAGAACGCGTATATAGAAATAT
>JAFVRI010000041.1 GCA_017504335.1 Clostridia bacterium | reverse complement strand
GACACATCACGAACGAAAATACGTTTATGATGTGTCCAACTTTTTATTGTTCAATTTTCAGCGATTTGATTTTTACAAAGCTCGCATAAAGCTATATAAATCTCAAAAAGCCTTATAAATCAAGACTTACTTACTTGCTTCCTCGATAGCAACGGCAACCGCAACGGTCATACCAACCATGGGGTTGTTACCAGCGCCGATGAGTCCCATCATCTCTACGCTTCAGGGGCTTTAGCCATAGCTTCGGGGTGGATAGCTTTAGCCCAAAAGCCTTGCCGCATAAGCCTTTTTGATATATTTGCATCGCAAAATCTTATTTCGCTGAACACATCGTTTTGAGTTTTGCTGAATGCATTATATCGTGTTTTTGGCTTTTCGTACACGGCTTTTAGACAATTAATTCGCGACTTTTTTGTTAACTAACCTTATATTCTTGAATGAGCCCTTGATCAATACCTCAGTCTTCGACTCTACCAAGAATAATCTTCTTAGTATTGATATAGCCACCGGTAATGCTGCAGTCGATACGTTCTTTAAGGGTAATATAGAACTCATCAACAACTTCATGATGGCACTTGCCGAAGAACAGATCAAAGCCGCCTTCGAGCAATCCGAGAAAGAAGTCACTGATCTTCATAGTCGTATCAGCCAAGGTATGAGAGAAGCAAAGAAGAATGGTGTCAAGATAGGTCTTTCTAAAGGTACAATGCTCACCACCAAGAAATCTATTGCTTGCAAAGCCATTATCCAAAAGCACTCCAAAGACTTTGGTGGAACACTTGAAGATTCTGACGTCATCAAACTCTGCGGTTGCTCGAGGAATAGTTATTATAAGTATAAGAGAGAGATAAAAAATTGAAAAGGAAAAGCCTCTATCGCGAATGATCTTGCCTTGTTCTTCTGTTGCGAATCCTCTCGCCCCTTGCTTGGATGTTATTGATTCAGGGGAGATCAGTTGCAGACGGCTCCACCACTTGCAAAAATAGTCTGACCCGATACCCAACTGGAATCATCGGTAGAAAGGAATACCGCGATCGAAGCGATTTCATCGGGATCACCGAGACGCTGTGCGGGGATGCCCTTGATCATTCCGTTGAGAAGCTCCTCGCCTATGGCACGCATCATGTCGGTATCGATATATCCGGGAGCGATGCAGTTCATGCGAACGTTCTTTCTGCCAAGCTCCTTTGCCATGGTTCTGGTGAAGCCCTGGAGCGCAGCCTTGGTTGCGGCATAGTTCGCTTGCCCCGGGTTACCCATCAGGGAGGTAGAGGAAAGGTTTACGATGGAGCCGCTCGCCTGCTCACGCATCAGCGGAACAACATACTTGCAGAGGTTATACACACCGTTCAGATTTACGTTAACAACGGAATACCAGTCATCATCGGTCATCTTGTGGAAGATCTTGTCTCTGGTAATACCTGCATTGTTGATCAGAACGTCAACGCGTCCAAACGCAGCCACAACCGCGTCTACAGCTTCCTTTACCATATCGGAATCCGCTACGTTACAGCGAATGGCGATCACCTTTTCGCCCGTAGGGTCAAGCTCCTTTGCGGTTGCTTGCGCAAGCTCCAGGTCATATTCCAGAATTGCTACGCCTGCTGCCTCTTCCTCCATGAATTTCTTGGCAATCGCCTTTCCGATTCCCTTGCCGGCACCGGTTACAATACAATATTTTCCTGCTAAATTTCTCATAATAGTTCTCCCTTATTGAATTTTATTTACGAAGATTTTCGATCAGCGTGGTAACGCCCTGTCCGCCGCCACAGCAGGAGGAGAACAGACCGTATCTGCCACCGTTGCGTGCCAATTCCTTCATACAGAAGATACCGATGCGGGCACCCGACGCTCCGTTGGGGTGACCGAAGGCAATGGCTCCGCCGTTGGGATTCCACTTGGCTTGGTCGATGGTCTTTCCGCTCTGAATTTCCATTTCCTTAATAACAGCCAGGTTCTGTGCCGCGAACGCCTCGTTACACTCGAATACGTCGATGTCGTCCATTGTCAGCCCCGCGCGCTCGATCGCCATGAGGTTCGAGTAGGCAGGTCCGATGCCCATGAGTCGGGGCTCGACACCCACGTCGGTGCCCACAACCCAACGGGCAAAGGGCTCATAACCCAATTCCTTTGCTTTTTCAGCAGACATCATCATCACAAATGCCGCTCCGTCATTGAGACCCGACGCGTTACCCGCGGTGGTGACGGAATTGGGCGCGTTGCGCACCAGACGCAATCCCGCCAATGCTTCCATGGTCGTGTTGGGACGGAGATGCTCGTCTTGATCGAAAACGATCTCGGGCGTCTTCTTGGTGGCGGGAATCACAATGGGAACGATCTCGTCCTTGAAATATCCCTTTTCAACGGCTGCCGCGGCACGCATCTGGCTTCGGTAAGCGAAGGCATCGCAATCCTCACGGGTGATACCCCACTTCTCTGCCATCACGTCAGCAATCTCGATCATGGACACACACTGAGCGGGATCCGCATGAATAATGGGAACGATAACCTGAGGACCGATTCCCTTATAGGGTTCTACCGTAGTAGAAAATCTTACGACCGTGTTGCTGTGGGATTCCATTCCTCCCGCTATGACAACGTCAGCGGCACCCGCAAGGATCTTCCAAGCGGCATGGTTGATGGAATCGATTGCCGAGCCGCACTGCTTCTCCACGAAGGAGGTGCTGGTCTCAAAGGGGAGTCCCGCCGCCATGGAAACGTAACGGGCAGAGCTCCAGCTCTTGGAGGAAACCAGCGCCGAGCCGCACATGACCGTGTCGACCTTTCCTCCCCGTTCAAGGATGCCCGTCCTTTCCACCAACGCCTTTACGGTCATTGCCGCCAGATCGTCTGCGGCGAAGGTCTTGATGGTACCGCCCATCCTACCGATGGCTGTACGCATACCGTCTACAAATACTACTTCACGCATTGTTTTTTCTCCTTATCATCTTTTTAATTTTTCAAAAATCAATTTTTCTTCACTGTGCCGACTGCGCCGCTTTCCTTCATTTCCACGATCTGCCCGTCGCTATATCCGAGTTGTCTCAGCACATCGGCGGTATCTGCGCCGCAGGGAGGCGCGGGACGTGTCCGAATCGCCCCCACCGAATCCATATGAACAGGACTGGCAGGAACGGTATCCTCATGTCCGTTCGGAAAGCTCACGCGCTCCAGATATTCGTTTGCCCACGCCTGCGGATCCTCGGCAACCTCCTTGAAATGCATGACGCGCACCAAGGGAACGTCATACTCGTCTGCCAGCTTTACCCATTCATCCACGGGCTTTTGCAAAAAGGCGTCCTGCAAATAGCCATGTAATTCATACCGATTTTCCCATCGATTTTCGGGAGTGAAACGGATATCATCCACAAGCTCAGGATGTCCGATCAACCGCAACAGCCTCGGCATATTGACCGAGGGGTCACCCAAGGCGAAATACACCCATTCACCGTCGGAGCATTGGTAGCTTCCTTCGGGCGCACCGTGATCCACCCGATTAT
>JAFVRI010000040.1 GCA_017504335.1 Clostridia bacterium | reverse complement strand
TCTGCCATTCCGTCTCCCGTCAGGCGGGCGATAACGGTCTCGGGGGGCAACAGCTCCAGCGCCTCCGCAACCAAGGATACGTATTCCTCCTTTTCAAGAGGGATATAGTCTCCCTTCTCATAAAGATCTGCCAGAACGGTATTCCGCAACACGTGAAGCAGGTGGATCTTTACCTGATCGGGGCGAAGCTCCGCCACATGGCGAACCGTTTCCATCATCATGGTCGAATCTTCCCCGGGAAGTCCGAGGATCAGATGCACGCAAATTCCGATCTTGTCCGACGCCTCCCGCAATCGGTGGTAGCCGTCCAGAAAGTCGGCATAGGTATGTCCCCGATTGATCAATGACGCCGTGGTATCATGGGCGGTCTGAAGTCCAAGCTCCACGGTCAGGACGGTTCTCTCGGCAAGGTCGGCAAGATAGCGAACCGTCTCTTCCTCCAAACAATCGGCTCTGGTAGCGATATTCAAGCCTACCGCTCCCGGAAGGGTTAGCGCTTCCTCAAAAAGTGTACGCAACCGCTCTGTAGGCGCATAGGTATTGGTGTGTGCCTGAAAATACGGAATACACCGCTCCACGCTCCATTTGGAGCCAAGAGCTTCCCGCACACGGCGGTACTGTTCCGTGATCGGCAAAGAAGGGCTTTCGGCAAAATCGCCGCTTCCCCGCCCCGAGCAGTAGATGCATCCGCCTACGCCGCACCGTCCGTCGATGTTGGGACAGGTAAAGCCTCCGTCCAACGGAACCTTGGCACATTTGCCTCCGAAGGTTTTCCGAAGGTAATAGTCGTAGGTATAATAGCGTTTGTTCGTATCGGTATAAGGAAAGGGATTGGATTGTCTTTGTGTCAGCTTTTTCATATTCTTCTCTTTCACACTGAAATCAAAAAGGGAATCCGCCGGATTCCCTTTTATTTTACCTGAAATATGTTATTTTGTCAACAGCTTTTCCAGTACAGCCAACCGTACGCAGACCGTCAGAACCTCCATTGCCGCACGAAGTGTATCGTTGGTCGGGAAGGAAGGCGCGATGCGGATGTTGCTGTCCGCGGGATCCTTGCCATAAGGATAGGTTGCACCTACTGTGGTCAGCACCACGCCGGCGTCACGGCAAAGGGCATAGACTCTCTTGGCACATCCGTTCTCCACGTAAAGGCTCACAAAGTAGCCTCCGCGGGGCTTGGTCCATCTTGCGGCACCGGTATCGCCCAGATCCGCGGTGAGGACCTCATCCACGATCTCAAACTTGGGACGCAGGATCTCTGCCAGACGCATCATGTGGCGGTGGATGTTCTCCGCATTTTTGAAATATCTTACATGTCGAAGCTGATTCAGCTTATCGTGACCGATGGTCTGGATCGACATGATCTTCTTGATCTGCGCAAGGTTACGCTCGGATGCCGCCATGATGGCAACACCTGCTCCGGGGAAGGAGATCTTCGAGGTGGAGGCAAAGTAGAATACTCTGTCCTCGTTGCCGTACTTGCGGCACTCGGCAAAGATATCCGCCAGAACGTCTCCGCCCTCCTCGTACAGCTCATGAATGGCATATGCATTGTCCCAGAAAATACGGAAGTCGGGAGCCGCGGTCTTCATGGCAGCCAGGCGACGCACCGTTTCATCGGAATAGGTAAAGCCGTCGGGGTTGGAATATTTGGGGTTACACCAAATACCCTTGATGGAAGGATCCTTGGCAACCAGCTCCTCTACACGGTCCATATCGGGACCGGTCTCCAGCATATCCACGTTGATCATTTCGACCCCTAAGGACTCGGTCACGGCAAAGTGACGGTCATAGCCGGGGACGGGACAAAGGAAGCGAACCTTCTCTTCCTTTCCCCAAGGTCTCTCACTGCCCACCACACCGTACAGCATGGCGCGGGCAACCGAATCGTACATCAGGTTCAAGGATGCGTTTCCGCCGACCAAAATATAATTCTCGGGAATATTCAAAAGCTCGGAAAACAAACGCTTGGTCTCAGGCAGACCGTCCATGATTCCGTAGTTACGGCAATCAAATCCCGCCTCGCTCTTGCAATCCTCGGTATCCGTCATGCAGGTCAGCATGTCGTTGACCAGATCCAGCTGTGCGCTGCTAGGCTTTCCTCTGGAAAGATCGAGGGAAAGCTTCTGTGCAAGGATCTCCTCATAACGTTGATCCAGCCTTGCCTTTTCCGCCAAAAGAGCGTCGGTTGTCATCTCAAAATAATTCATGGTTCTGCTCCAATGCATCTCCATTCCCGATGCTGTTTTTTCATACCGCTCTATTGTATCACAGTTTTTTCAAAAAAGCAAGAACAATTTTCGATTTTTGCAAAAAATTCACATTTTATACGAATTATTTCTGTTTTTCCCAAAATCTTCGGACAATTTCTGCAAGAGACGGAGCATTTCTTGCATATTGAACGGTTTTCCAATGGGCAGGAAACAGGTGTCGGTACTTGGGCGTGGCATAGCGATCATCCACAAGGATCGCCACCCCTCGGTCGCTGTCCCGACGGATCACCCGTCCCACCGCCTGCAGCACGCGGTTCATTCCGGGATAGGTATAGGCATAGTCATAGCCCGTCTCGGTGATCTCGTTAAAATGCTCCTCGATGATATTCCGCTCATTGGTAATGGCCGGCAAGCCCACACCGAAAATGATAGAGCCGATGAGTCGGCTCCCCGGAAGATCCACTCCCTCGGAAAAGCCTCCGCCCAGCACGCAAAATCCCACACGCAAGTGTCCCATATCATCGCGGAACGCGCCAAGAAATTCCTCTCGCTCGGCACGTCCCATTCCCTGCTTTTGCACAACGGTTTCCACATTCGGATACTTCCTCCGAAAGGCATTCAATACCCCGCTGAGGCATTCGTAGGAGGGGAAATACGCAATGTAATTTCCCGCCTTGGCACTGACCGTGGCGGCAATGGCTGTGGCATAGCGGGCATAGCTCTTTTTGCGATCCTCCATCCGAAGGCTCAGATATTCCGCCACCGCTACGCAAAGCCCCTCCGGCTCAAAGGGAGACGGAAGCGAGACACTCTGCGCATTCGTTCCTCCTCCCAGCACATCGCAAAAATACTCGGGAGGGGTCAGGGTCGCCGAGAACAGGATCGAGGCATGCGCTCGCTTTAACAAGGCATTCATGGTTGAGGAGGGATCCAGACAATAGGTTTTCACCGTAATATCCCCATCCAAAAATTCCACGCAGCAACGGAAGCCTCTGTCAAAATACTCGCTGATCACCAGATAGCGCTTCAGCTCCGACACAAGACCGTACACCTCGCCCGCCAGTATATGCGTGCGATTCTCTCGAAGCCACTCCTCGCATTTTTTGCGCAGAGTATCCATCTCCCGTTCCAGCTCCAAAAGGGGCTCCCGACCCAAATAAAAGCCTCTGTCATTTCCGTTTTCGTCCTTGATCAGATCCTCCTTGCAAAGGAGACGGAGCCGACTCATGTGCATGACCACGGGAGCAATTGCCAAGGAGATTTTTTCCTCCTCCACGCAAAGCGCTACCACCCGATCCAATTCCGAGCGGCGGATGGATGCCGAATACATATCTCTTGCCCGATCGGCAAGGTTGTGCGCCTCATCGATCAGGAACACGGAACGGGGCGGAGCGACATCTCCCGCTTCCTTGGAAAAATACCGCCTGAAATAGACCAAGGGATCAAAGGCATAGTTATAGTCACAGATGATCATATCGCAATGCTCGGAAAGATCCAAGGAAAGCTCGTAGGCACAGACACCGTGCTTTTTCGCCACCTCCAGAATCTTGGCGGTGGGGTAACCGTATCCACTTGACAGAAGCTCCTCTACGGCATCCGAGACACGGTCATAGTATCCTTTTGCCCGCTCACAGTCGTGAGGGTTACAGGGATTCACTCCCGCGCATCCCATATGACGGGCGGGAGACTGACAGATCTGCTCCTTGGCGGCGATCACCACGGTACGCAGAGGAACCCCCGCCTCCTTCAGCTTTGCCGCCGCACGGTAGGCTTCCCTTCCCGTAGCGGTCTTGGCGGTCAGATAAAAGATCTTGTCGATCCGTCTCTCTCCCAATGCCCGTACGGCGGGATAAAGAGCCGACATGGTTTTTCCCGTTCCCGTAGGTGCCTCCACAAACAACCGCTTTCCTCTTCGGATGGCGCCGTATACCTCGCGGATCATGATCTCCTGTCCCTCCCGAAGCTCCGGGTAGGGGAATGGTGCCCTTGCTGCCGCGGGCAGATCCTCGATCTCACGCAGCATCATGCGCTTGGCTCTGCTCTCGATCCGCACAAGCAGACCCGCGACAAATTGTCGAAGAGTCTCGGTTTGAAAATGATATTCAAAATATTTTGTTTCCATGGTCTCGGTATGAACATATGCGATTCTCGCGAGGATCTCATTCCGATCCTCCTTTCGCGCAAGGGCATACGCATACAGCTTCATTTTTGTCACAAGCAGCTCATCGGGGGGGATCCGAAAGCCGTATCCGCGGCAGAAGCAGACCGTATCTGCCGTCAGGCTCTCCCCCTCCCGAATCAATCCATCCGCAATGCCGCTGACCGTGAAATACATGCCGCCCGAAAGCGTGGTAAAGGAAAGAGACACCTCGGGGTGATAATACCCCTTCACTTCTCTTTGCAGCCTCTCATGAACCCGTGACAGAGACAGGCGACCGTGGGAAGAGAAAT
>JAFVRI010000039.1 GCA_017504335.1 Clostridia bacterium | reverse complement strand
GAACGGCACCGCCAACCATCACGCGGCAGAAGGGCGCACGCTCGCGAAGCAGGCGCACGGTTTCCTCCATGGCGGGAACGGTGGTGGTCATCAGCGCGCTCAAGCCCACGATCGGTGCCTGAAGGCGAATTGCCTCGTCCACAATCACCTCGGGAGGGACGTCACGTCCAAGATCGGTCACCGCAAAGCCGTAGTTCTCCAAAAGAAGCTTCACGATGTTTTTGCCAATGTCGTGAATGTCCCCCTTCACCGTAGCGAGAACCACACGGGCACGCACACTTCCCTTTTCGGCGGGCAGAGCTTCCCGAATCACCTCAAAGGCGGAGGATGCCGCCTCGGCACTCATCAGAAGTCCCGGCAGATAGACCGTCCCCTTCTCAAATCCCACGCCCACCGTGTTCAGGGCGGGGATGATCTCCCGCTCCACCACCTCCAAGGGGGGAACTTCAAGAATAAGAGAGCGGGTCAGCTCGCAGGCACGCTCCCGCCGTCCTTGGGTGATCGCGCGCTGCAGCTCACTGCCCCCTTCCCTCTCCGTCACCGAAGAGATAGCCGATTGGGTGGCAGATACCGTCAAAAGCGAATCGGCACGGGCAATGAAATCAGCACAGTTTTCGTCCAAGCCGTGAAGCACTCGGAAGGCATAATATGCCTTCATCATCTCCACCGAATAGGGATTCATGATCGCCGCGGAAAGCCCATTGCCAAGGGCTAAGGTAAAGAACGAGCCGTTGATCACGTCTCTTGCGGGAAGTCCGAAGGATACGTTGGAAACACCCAAAGAGGTGTGGCATCCCATATCCCCAAGCATCCTGACCGCCCGAAGAGTCTCCTTCGGGGCATTTCTGTCGGCACTGACGGTCAGTGCCAACGGGTCAAAGAGAAAATCCTTTTCGGTAAAGCCGTAGCGTGCTCCTTCCGAGAGGATCCGTCGGGCGATCGCCACCCGATCCTCGGCACTTGCGGGGATCCCCGACTCGTCCAAGGTCAGCGCGACCATCATGCCGCCGTACTTCTTCGCCAAAGGAAAGACCGCATCCATGCTCTCCCGTTTGCCGCTGACCGAATTGATCAGCGCCTTGCCGTTGTAGCGGCGAAGTGCCGCTTCCATGGCAACGGGATCGGAGGTGTCGATCTGCAACGGAAGGGCGGATACCGCTTGGATCTCGGTGATCGCCGCACGCAGCATGGCAGGCTCGTCGATCTCGGGCAGTCCTACGTTCACATCCAGCACGTGTACGCCCTTCTCCTCCTGTGCGATCGCTTCCCGCAAAATATAATCCATGTCCCTCTCCCGAAGAGCTTCCTTGAAGCGCTTCTTGCCCGTGGGATTGATCCGCTCTCCGATGAGGATCGGCTCCTCTCCAAAGACCACCGCATGGGTATAAGAGGAGATTACCGCCCGATGCTTTTCGGAAACGGCAACGGGAGAAAGACCCGCACTCTTCTTGACCGTGGCGGCAATATAGTCGGGAGTCGTGCCGCAGCAACCGCCCGCGATCCGTACACCCTTTCGGATCATTTCGTAAAGATCCTCGGAAAATTCCTCGGGGAAAACGTCAAAGACGGTCTGACCGTCCACCGCACGGGGCAGTCCCGCATTGGGCTTCACCAGCACGGGAACCGAGGCATGGCGCAGATATTCCTCTACCACGCCCATCAGTGCCTTCGGTCCCAGAGAGCAGTTCACGCCGATGGCATCGGCACCCATGCCCTCCAAGAGCGCCACCATGGCTGAGGGCGTCGCACCCGTCATGAGCTTGCCGTCCTCGCCGTAGGCGTTGGAAACAAACACGGGCAAATGAGGCGCCTCTTCCTTGGCGGCAAGAAGCGCCGCCTTGGTCTCGTAGCTGTCGTTCATGGTCTCAATGAAGATCAGATCCGCACCGTGCTTGGCGCCGAGACGCACGGTCTTGGCAAAGATCCCCACCGCATCCTCAAAATCCAAGTCTCCGTAGGGCTTGAGCATCCGACCCGTGGGACCGATGTCCAACGCCACAAAGGTAGGATGATCGCATACCGCTTCCCGTGCTGCCCTGCGGGCGTTTTCGATGGCGGCGGCGATGACCGCCTCCAGCTCCTCCTCGGAGAATTTCAGGATATTCGCCCCGAAGGTGTTGGTGTTGACCACGTGAGAGCCCGCCTCATAGTAGCGGCGGTGGATCCCCACCACCCTGTCGGCATGAGTCAGATTCCACCGCTCGGGACGCTCCCCGGGCATAAGACCTTCCGCCTGCAACAGCGTTCCCATTCCTCCGTCCAACCAGAGGACGTGGTCCTTCATGTATTCCAGTATGTTCATAGGTTCTCCCCCGCTTTTCGTATTTTACTCCACTCCCACAATGGCTGTTACCGATTTGGTGGGACTCAACAAAAGACTTTCGTTGACCGTCAGCCCGATCCGTGCGGGCGCACCCAGTATTTCGATGATCTCCCGTTGCAAGGAAAGCGGACAGTCGCCATAGCCCGGGCTGAATCGAGGGCGAGAGGCTCTTCCCTTCAGCTCCGCGCAAAACGCGTCACATAGCGCCTCCACACGCTCAGTACCGATGGCTTGATACAACAGCGCACGTACCGGCTCCCGACTGCCGCAGCGGATCATCAGACGGTCGGGTGCCACCCCAACCGTGGCGGCAAAGATCACCACATGCCCACAGCCCGACAGACGATCGGCAAAGCCGTAAGGGTGATCCGCCCTCAAGGGTCGCTCGGTATAGACCACACGGTAGGAAAGCTCCCCTTCGATCTCGGAAAGGCATTCCTCAAGGATCGGCAAAAGCTCGGGTGCCTCTCCTCTGACCCCCGCGTAGCGAAGGATCTCTCGACGATCGATGGGCGGAGCATCCAATTGCCTCACAAATACGCCGCTCATCCCAGAATATCCGAAAGATTCTCAAGAATCTTCTTTGCCACGTCGGGCTTGTTCATGGAATAGACGTGGACGTTCTTGATGCCGTTGGCAAAAAGATCAATGATCTGGTCGGTGGCGTAGGCGATGCCCGCCTGCTTCATGGCATCGGGCGAATGTCCGAACTTGTCCACCAAGGACTTGAAGCGTTGGGGCATGAAAGAGCCAGAAAGCTCGATGGCTCTTGCCACCTGATTGCCGTTGGTGATGGGCATCACACCTGGGATAACGGGTACCGTGATCCCCGCCTCACGGATCTTGTAAAGGAAATTATAAAGCAGATTGTTATCGAAAAACATCTGGGTGGTCAGGAAGGAACAGCCCGCATCCACCTTTTCCTTCAGGTAGCGAATGTCCTCCCGCTGATCGCTGCTTTCGGGATGGATCTCGGGATAGCAGGCTCCGCCAATGCAGAAGTCGGCTCCGCTTTCCTTCAGCTCGTGAATGAGATCCACCGCATGGCGGTAGACCCAGCGAGAGCGGTCGCTCGATACAAGCTCGGGCGTCAGATCACCACGGAGCGCCATGACGTTCTCGATCCCCGCCTCCCTCATCTGCCCGATCCGCTCCCGAACCGTCTGGCGGGTGGAGGACACACAGGTCAGATGCGCCAAGGTGGGGACACCGTAATTCTTCTTGATGTTCTTGGCAATCTCCAAGGTATATTGACTGGTACCCCCACCCGCTCCGTAGGTCACACTCATGAAAGAGGGATGCAGAGCGGCGATCTCCTCGGTGGCAACCTTTACGCTCTCAAAGGCGGTATCGGTCTTGGGCGGGAATACCTCAAAGGAGAGAGATAGGGTATCGTTTTTGAATAATTCGGTCAGCTTCATAATGACCTCCCATGAAAATCTTTACTGCCTCCATTATAGCACTACCCGAAGAAATTTTCAAGATTTTTGTGAAAAATTCCATCAGGGTGTGCCACTCCCTGTCCCCCCTCCCTCCGTGGCGGACAGATCGCAAAGCCCCCGACGGATTGCCGCCTCGAAAAACTCGTCAAGATCATAGGACTTGGGAATCTCCCGCTTCTCCTCGGGTGACGCCCTCGGCTTTCTTCTTTCCCGCTTCTCGTCCTCCCGCCACCAGGAGAGAAGCACGTCCATAGGGCTCTGACCGTGCTCCCTTCCGTATTCCTCGGCACGGCTTCGCCGTTCCTCTATGTAGCCCGAAGGGATCCCAAAAGAAATCAAATCCTCTTTTTCTTGCTCGGAGAGCCTGCGGAGGCAGGCGGAGCCGGCGGAGGCAGGCGGAGCCGGCGGAGCCAACGGAGTCAGCGGAGCCATCGGAGGAAAGCGAAGCGCTCCCACCGTCATTTTCAATTCCATTCCCAATACCATTCCCAATATCAATATCATTCTCATTCTCATTATCATTATCATTCTCATTATCATTATCGGCTTTTTTGGGTTTTTGGGTTTTAGAAACGGACGTTTTTTTAGAAGGCCGTCCCCCCTTCTTGCCATTCTCATGATTGGCGTCACAACGCCGTTTGTAGGCTTCCGCATCCCGTTCCAGAGCATCCTTGATAAAGGAGAAAACCACTTGGGTTATTTGGGATAATTGGGTTTGAATCTCACCGGAATTTCGGTATTCAAAAATTGCTGTCAGCAGCTCGCCCCTCTGCTCCATGTCGAGAAATTGAATCTGGTTGAAATAATTGTCATACAGAATAAAACTGTTTTTGTCGGCCATATTGCCCTCCTTTTTCTTTTCTGCACCCCGATTATAGCATGAAAAAAAGTCTCAAACCGTCTCAGTTAGTCTCACCTTGTCTCAATTTCGGGAGATTATTTTGGATGACGCACCTTGATTGCGCGCATGGTTCGCGTCGCTTTTGGGACCGTCCGTCAAAATGAAATTCGGACAAGGGATGAAAAGAATCCTTCGACCCAAACGGGGCGTCGAGGACGTCGCCCCCTACAAGTGTTGGTGGGATGCCCTTGCAATTTTTCTAAATGAGCAATCGAATATGCGTTTGTTTATATAGGAGAATATGCGACAAATTCCATCTATCCCGTAGGGGGCGACGTCCTCGACGCCCCGTTATAAAAAAAGAAGAAAACCGTCGGGACGTAGGGTCCGACGGTTTTCAACCTCAGAGAAAAAACAATAT
>JAFVRI010000038.1 GCA_017504335.1 Clostridia bacterium | reverse complement strand
CAGAAATCCGTGGACGGCTACACGTGCTACGCACAGCCACCACGGATTTCTTTTTTATATATTCAGAAAATTTACATAAACAATGACGAGGAAAATGCAGATGGGTCAAACCATAATTTTTTATAAAAAGTTTTGCGGAGGTTTTTCAAAAGCGACTCGCATCCCCCGCAGCCTCCGCGTTCTATATATTCTTCCGATATTGCTCGGGGCTTTGACCGTATTTGTCCTTAAAGGCGCGGCTGAAGGTATAGATGGAGGAATAGTTGAGGATTTCGGCGATCTTGGTGATGCTGATGCGTTTTTCTTCCAAGAGAATTTTGGCGGTCTCCAAGCGACGGGAGCGGTAGTATTCGATCAGGGTCGAGGAGGTGACCTTTCGGAAGAGGGCGGAGAGGTAGCTGTAATTATAGTTGGTCACCTCGGAAAGCTCTTCAAGAGAGGTCATGGTATAGATATGGGTATCGATGTAATTCATCAAGCGGTAGCAAAGGATCTCGGGATCGGAGACGTTGCTGGGTGTTTCCGCAAAGCCTTTCTTTTGAAAGCATCGGATCATATGAATGGGGATCTGTGTAAAGATCGAATCCAAAAGCTCCTTGGAGTAGCGGTCCTCTCTGTCCAGTTCCGCGATGGCATTGCCGATGAGGGAACGCAGGGAATCGCTTCGGATGATGCGACTTTCGGGATCCCGATGATTGCGCATGATCTCGGCAAGATCCTCTGAAAGATCGGGGCGGTCTGTGCCGAAGGCAAAGAAATCGTATTCCAGATGATCCACGGGATCGGTTTCAATGGCATGAAAATCACTGGGGAAGGAAAGGTAAATGTCACCGGGCAGAACGGGAACCGAAACGTCATTGGTGATGATCGTGCCCTTGCCACCCGTCACCAAGGTCAGCTCAAACCAATAGATGTGGGGATGTTTTCCAATGACGGTATCCTTGTCGCAGTAGAGCCTGCCGATCTGATAGAGACGGATCGGACCGTAATGAGGCGGCTCCGAAAAGAAGCGCTTATCCAAATGGTAACGCTTGGGGCTCAGTTGAAGCTTTTCTACGGCATCTAATAAGGAATCCTTCACGGTACTCACCTCCCGAAAAATCTTAGGGTCATTATACATCATTTTGGGGAATGTGTCAAGGAAATACTAAATAATTTTTTGTTATTTGCAAAAAAACAAAAAAATGCTAAGCATTACATGAAAAAGTGCTATTTCCCGCGGATCGTGTTTGGTGTATAATGAACCCATGGAAATCCGTATTTTATTTTAGGAGGATAATAACATGAAGAAACCTGTTGTTGCTGTGATCGGATGCGGAAGAATTGCCAATGCGGCGCATTTTCCCGCATTTGAAAAGATGGAGAATGTTCGCGTAAAATATGCCTGCGACCTGATCCCCGAGAAGGCAGAGGCGGCAAAGAATGATTATACAAAGGTAGAGAATGCCATTACCGATTACAAGGTAGCACTTGCCGATCCCGAGGTGGATGCGGTGTTTGTGCTGACTCCCAACTTTGCTCACTATACCGTGACTATGGATGCCCTTCGCGCAGGAAAGCACGTCATGGTAGAGAAGCCCATTACCGTCAGCTATGCGCTTTCCTGCGAGATGGCAGAGGAAGCCAAGAAGCAGGGCAAGATCCTGAACATCGGTGTGTGCAACCGTTACCACAAGTCGGTAGAAATGCTGGAGGAAATGAACCGAGAGGGCAAGTTCGGTAAGATGTATCACGTATATTGCTCGTTCCGTTCCTTCCGTTCGATTCCCGGTCTGGGCGGTCCCTTCACCGATAAGAGCCAGTCGGGAGGCGGTGTGCTGATCGACTGGGGTATCCATTTCCTGGATCTGATCCTTTACGTGCTTGGAAGCGCAAAGATTCAGAATGTTACCTGCGATGCGTACAGTGAGATGGCAAAGGACATGAAGGCGTATAAGTACAGAAGCATGTGGGCGGAGAATACCTCCGATGTGGAAAATGGCGTCAATGATGTAGACGACTACATTACGGGTTACATTCGTACCGATAAGGCAAGCATTTCCTTCAACGGTGCTTGGGCAGAGAATCTGGACGAAAAGGGCGGTATGTACGTGGACTTTCTTGGAGACAAAGGCGGCGCGCGCTTGATCTACGGAAAGAAGTTTACCTTTACCAACGGGGAGACTCTGGAGGTAGAGGCTCCCGAGTATGAGATCCCCGATATGTATCTGCGTGAGGACGAGGACTTCCTCCGTTCCATCGAGACGGGCGAGAAGAACCGCAACTACATCGACAACATTCTGGAGAGCATGAGACTTTTGGATTCTCTCTATCAGTCTGCGGAAATTCGTAAGGAAATCAATCTTTGAGGTCGATCATGAAAAAAATCGGTTTTGTAGATTATTATCTTGCTGAATTGCATGCCAAAAACTATCCCGCATGGATCGCGGAAGCCACGGAAAAGCTTTCCTTGGACTACAAGGTGTGCTACGCATGGGCAGAGCAGGAGGAATCCTTGGCATATCCTGGGGAGACCAGCCGCGCTTGGTGTGAGCAAAATGGCGTAGAGCAGTGCGCGACGCTTGGGGAGCTTTGCGAAAAGAGCGACGTGATCATTGTGTTGGCGCCCACCAATCCTGAAAAGCATCTTGGATATGCGGAAACGGTTTTGAAGTATGGAAAGCCCACCTATATCGACAAGACCTTTGCTCCCGATCTGGCAACGGCGAAGAAGATTTTTGCCATTGCCGAAGCATACGGCACTCCCTTCTTCAGCTCCTCGGCTCTCCGTTATTCCAGCGAACTGGATTCCTTCGAGAATTGCCGTCAGATCATGGTCACCGGAAGCGGCTCCAACATTGAGGAATATATCATCCACGAGATCGAGATGGTGGTCAAGAAGCTGGGACTTGGAGCAGAGAAGATCAAGGCAGAGCGCTTTGGCGCGCAGACCTATCTGCATATTGCCTACGGCGATGACCGAAGCGCTACCATGATGTTTGCGCGGTCCGTTCCTTACATGCTCTATATGGCGAGCAGTGATCCCAAGGGACCTCGCCCTGTTACCGTAACGGTTGGCTCGGAGTTTTTTAAGGGACTGATCGCCGATATGCTTCGTTTCTTTGAGGAGAAAACCGTGAGCTTTGATACCGCACAGACATTGGAAGTCATGCGGATCCGTGAGGGTGCCATTTTGGCGGGGGAGCAGGAAGGCAAGTGGATCGAACTATCCAAGTAAGGATGCGAGGGACGCGGGGAGATGCGGGTCGCTTTGGAAAAAAAGCTCCGCAAAAACTTTTCATACAAAATATGGTTTGACCTTCGTGTATTCTTCTTGTTATAATTTTGGTAAAATAATATTGTTTTCTCTCTAAGGTAGAAAACCATCGGACTGCGTTGCTGAGCCAACATATGCGCAAGCATATGTCCCGAAGCGAAGGAGGCTACCGATGGTTTTCTTATATAACGGCGGAAATCCTACAAAAAAGTTCTTGACATTTCCTTGAATCTGTGATATAATAACCCTTGTTCATTGGGATATAGCCAAGTTGGTGAAGGCACAAGACTTTGACTCTTGCATTTCGCTGGTTCGAGTCCAGCTATCCCAGCCAAATCCCCAAGGATCTGTCCTTGGGGATTTATCTTTTTCACTCAATCCGTCGAACGAATTTTTGCAAAGGAGCATCCAACCATGACCGTACGCTTTGCCAAGGAAACCGACATTCCGAGAATCAACGATCTGCTGTCTCAGGTAGATCTTGTTCATCACAAGGGACGTCCCGATCTGTTCAAGATCGGCAACAAATATACCGATGAGGAGCTTTCTGCTCTGCTGCGGGACGAGACTCGCCCGATCTTGGTGGCGGCAGATGAGAACGACACGGTGCAAGGGTACTGCTTCTGTATCTTCCAACAGCACGTGAACGATAACATTCTCACCGATATCAAGACTCTTTACATCGACGATCTTTGTGTAGATGAAGATCAGCGCGGAAAGCACATCGGCAAGCTTCTTTATGCCGCAGCGGTGGAGTTGGCAAGAAAGAACGGCTGCTACAATTTGACGCTGAACGTATGGAGCTGCAATCAAAGTGCCATGCGATTCTATGAATCCTGCGGATTGCTTCCGCAAAAGATAGGCATGGAGCTGATTCTTTGAATCAAAAACGGTCGCATTTTCTTGCGACCGTTTTCATATTTTTTGTTTCTTTCTCATACATTGTCATGAT
>JAFVRI010000037.1 GCA_017504335.1 Clostridia bacterium | reverse complement strand
ATTCTACCATAGGAGGGTGTTTTTTTCAATTGTCCGTTTTTAACGGACTTGTGCAGCAATCGAAGCGGTCTTGTTTTGTTTGTGACTCACCCCAACGCTTTACTCATTGCCGCGCCGGTGTCTGCTTTCGTTACGGCATCGAGGTGACTGTAAATATTGGCGGTGGTGCTCATATCGCTATGCCCGAGCCATTCCTGTATCTGCTTCATTGGCACGCCTTGGGCAAGCAGCACCGAGGCGCAGGAGTGGCGCAGGTCGTGGAAGCGGATCTTCTTCAGGTTATGCTTCTTCAGCAACTGTCCGAAGTGTCCGGTGACAAAGTCGGGATCGTACAGCTTGCCGAGCGCATCCACACAGACGTAGTCGGTGTATTCCTTGGAGTATGCCGAGCGCATCACCTTTTTCATCTGCTCTTGCTTTTCGCGGTGCTTCAGCAGTTCGCCACGCACGAAGGGCTCAAGTGTCAGCGTGCGGTAGGAGGATTTTGTTTTCAGTCTGTCTTTGGCGACAATACCTTCCTCGGTAGAGTGTACGGTGTGGCGGACGGTCAGCGTGTTCTCGGTGAAGTCGATTGCCGACCACTTCAGTCCGATCACCTCGCTTCGCCTGAGTCCGTAGTAAGCGGCAAGGAGGATGGGGATATAAATCTCGTCATCCTTGACCAGCTCGAGTAGCTGCTTCACTTCCTCGGCGTTGTAGTAGGCGGCGATGAACTGCTCCTTCCTCGGTCGGTTGGCTTGGTCAACGGGATTGCTCGGTATGATACGCCGCTTCACCGCATCCTTGAACGCTTTATGAAGCACGCCGTGGTAGCGTTGACCGGTGGAGCCCTTCAGCCCTGCGTTACGAAGATAGGTGTAAAACTCGTTGATCTCATCCCCCGACAGATCCTTGACGGTGAGATCAAGTGGCATGAAGAACTCGCGGATGCGCCCGTCGATATAGCGCTTGTATTGGTGGTAGGTCTCCCGCTCGATGTCGTACTGATGTCCCTCAAGCCATTCGTCAAGGTAGTCAAGCATCTTGGTGTTGGCAAGTCGGTTGCGCTCACGGTCTGCGTGAGTCATCGTCTCGGCGAGATGAACATCGCCCGCGTTATACTTGTCAAGAATTTGGTTGAGGCGGTACTGTGCCTCTTTTTTGTTACCCTTCTTTGCTTCAAGGTTCAGCGTGTGCCACTTCGTCTTGCGCTTACCGTCCACGCTCGGCAGATTGATCACCGCATAATATTTGCCCTTGTCCTCGGCGAGCCGTCCTGTGATTCTTTTCATAACATTTACGCTCCTTTCGTTTTGGAATTCTTGTTCGAAGCAATTATACGGTTACGCTCCTTCATAGTCCAGAGAGAATCGGGGTTATACGGATAAATTATTTGATAATATCTTTCGTTCACCATCATTTCCACCAGCGCGGTCTTGGGAATCAGAATGTTCCGACCGATCTTGATGCTGTCGATGCGCCCCTCGTGGATCAGCTTGTACACGGTGTTCTTGCTGCAATGGAGCAGCCGCACCACGTCCTTCACCTGCATCACGTCGGGCTCCTTCTTGAAATATTCGAAAACGTCTCTCTTGATCATACGCATATTACCTCCTGCAATTTGTAATCTGAAACGAATGTCTGTCATTTTACTCATAGATTTCTCCTTTTTTAGATGTTTTTGTTATAAAAAATGCGGTGCCACAAAGGGGACAGGCATCGAAAATAGTCCCCCGTGCAAAAGCTCACAAAATTGCCCTCACAGTCCGCTGTTGCGGGCTGAAGTAATTGCACGGGCGGGCATCAGTCCCCAGTGCTTTAACCCGCTTCATTGTAGGTTTCGGAAAAAACTCTGTAATTCTCGAAAACAATGCAACAATGCAAGTGACACTGTACGTGATCTTCCCGAAGGCTGCAATCTTCAACCTTGCGGCAGAGACACTCTGCAATGTTACAATCCTCATGCCGTTTCTTCGGCGCTATCGGGAATTGCCCAAAACCAACGCTTGCCGATCTTCTTCGTAACGATGCTTTTGTTCTTCAGCTTAGCCTCGTTAACTGTGCGCTGAGAGATGTTGCGTTCCTTTGCTTTTTCGAAGATCTTTTCGGCGGGAACGAACTCACCCGAGGAAAGCATATCGAGAATCAAGTCCTCTGCCTGATCGGTTTTCGTTTCAGCTTCACCGTGTCACCCAGACCGTCCTCGGCAGTCTGATAGATCACGCTGATGGGTGCGCGTTCCTCCATCCCGGGAAAGCCGTGACCGTTGGAGCACGCCGCCGCGAGCCGTAGCCCCAGCGTTGTTTTGCCCTCACCCGGATCGCTTTGAATGATCGTGATCTTCCCGAATGGAATGTACGGATACCACAACCACTCCACCTTCTGCAGTTCGATCTCTGCAATTCTTTTGAGTTTCAATTCTGCACTCATTCTGTTCTCCTTTTTTTCGTTTTGTTTTGCTGATTTAAGTTTTGCGGAATCATTAAAACCACTTCCTTTCGATTTTCTATGTACGAAGTGTTTTTTGAGCAAAACAAAAAGACCCGTACGCATT
>JAFVRI010000036.1 GCA_017504335.1 Clostridia bacterium | reverse complement strand
GGGGACGGCGGCGGGGGGGAGGGGAGTGGGCATGGTGAAACTCCGTTTCAAGTGAATAATGAAAAATGAATAATTGCGGTACATTTCCCTGCGGGAAATGGATTTATTGTATTTATTATAGCATAGTCGGGGGTGGTTGTCAATCAAATTCCCCGATTTACAGATTCCTTTCGACAGATCAGTAAGGCGTGGTTGCTCATACCTGTACAGCTTTCATGAGAGGTCATTTGATCGTACAGTGGCTCCAGCAGAGCAAACTGCTCGTCAGTCATGCCGTTGACCACCGACATCATCATCGTAAAATGGGTTCCCAAATTTCTGATTTTTGTCAAGCCATACTCTGCGGCTTGGGCTTCAATGCGCTCGGGCATAGTGAAAAAGAAAACATTCTCGTGAACGTCATCCATGAATTGCTTCAGCACCAACTCATTCGCCCGCTCGTTCGGGTAGTGCGCCCGCCACTCGTCGTGAACACAGCACCCCGCATACTCACCCACGCTATTTAGGTAGGCGATTGCCACCACACCGCCGTCACAGCACACCCGACCACATTCGGCCATTACCTTGTCCTGCTCAGCGGGGGGCAAATGGTAGATAGGGCCAAGGCAAAGCACTACGTCAAAGCTCCCGTTGGGTATCTCCGAAAGATTCGTAGCATCCCCCACACGGCAGGAAACGTTTTTCAGCCTCGCCGCGTCAATCTTGCTCTGAAAGATCCCGATATGACTTGGCACAATGTCAATGCCCACATACTCACGGCACTTATCGGCATAGTACATTCCGTAGTAGCCCGTGGCACAGCCTATCTCCAGCACACGGTCGGCTTCGGTAATGAATCCTTCCAAGTGTCGCTTGGTGTAATGGAACTCCAATCCCGAAGAACGAGACTTTTCAAAGCGGCGGTTCTCTTTGGTACCGTCGCCGTACTTTTGCAGAATCATTTCTTGATTGGATGACATGATGATTCCTCCTATGAATAAAAATACGGCACAAACCGAAATACATCGACCTGTACCGTTATATCCCATATTCGTATATCCCGAAAGACTACGCCAAATTTTGGGTACGACAATACAAGCCCGACGAAACGCAGAGTTTCTTCGCGCCAAGCTTGTTTACCTTTTTCGCGTTAAAACGAATGGTCATTGCCGTAGTCCCTTCGTGGAATTTTGTAAATTATAGCACAATTCTTGAGAATTGTCAAGTAGGGAAACTGATTGAATCCGTCCAAATGCAACCGAAAAACCTCGCCGCGGGGAACGGCGCAAAAGGGGTTATTCTTGGGACATGGGAGATCACAGGGGGAGATTATGAACCAGCTTGACCAATTTTTGATAGCGGGGATGCTCCCGAAGGGAGGCCAGCTCGGGGGTCCGGAGCTTGCGGGAGAGTTTTTCCCGAAGGATGGATGTCTGCACGAAAGCGAAGTCTGCCGTGTTTTCCAGTAGGGGAGTGCGCATGAGGGATCTCCAGGAGATCTTGCCCTCGGTCGGGGAGCCTTCCTTAAGGAGACGGATCCAGTAATTGATCGACTCCTCCAGGCTGTCCATGGCCTTTTCCCCGTCACCGTTTTCCAGATGGGCCGCCGCCAGCAAAAGGTACAGGTCACCCGAATCGAAATCGTGGTAGGGCGGCGGGCAGTCGTCACCGAAGATGGCCTTCAGCATGGTGAAAAAGGTCTCATAGACCTTGATGGCTTCGGTGTATTGGCCGTTTTGGTGATAGGCTTTACCCAAACGGGCAATATCATCTTCCAAAACTTGCAAGGTAAGCGCCAAATCACTGCACAGGCAGGTAACAGCGCTATCGTAGTGCCCCGTGGCGCTGTGCACGTCGGCCAGGAAGGAGCAGGCGGTAAAGCCGTTGCGCGCGGGAAGCCCTCGTGCCTGCGCGGCTGCCTGCTCGTACTCCCCACGAGCCAGATGCAGAAACACCAGGTTTTGACGGGCGGTCAAAATCTCGGTCATATTCTCCGAGCAAGCGGCAATCCGCTCGGCCATGCGTACCGTCTCTCCCGCAATCTGCTCCCCTCGCTCGGGATCATAGATCCAGCCGTTGTCGGGCAGGGACAGGGAGGTGCCCAGACCCATACAGACGTTCAGGAGCACCAAATTGGAGGGGTACTTTTTCAGCCCCCTGCAAAGCTCGTCGTAGGCCGCGAGATAGGTCTCCCGCTGACCGTACCTTTCCATGGCGTGGGCTTTTTCCACGATCTCCCACGCCTCGCTCACTTCGGTGGTGGTGTCCAGCCCGAACAGCACGTCGGTGCTGACCCCGAACACCGAGGCCAGCGGGACGATCTGGGATATGTCGGGCATACCGCTCTCGCTCTCCCACTTGGACACGGCCTGGGAGGTGATATTCAACCGCTCGGCCAGCTCCTCCTGGGTAAGGCCTCGCTCCTTTCGGAGGCGGCGGATGGTCTTTCCGATGGATCCTGTCATATTTGTAACCATTGCTTTCGCCTTGCGAAAGCTTCCTTTCTTGCGGAATTGGGGCTGGTTTTGCTACGCAAAATCGCCATCGCTCCGATGGCGAAAGCCACAAAACGCTGTTTGAAAGATCTATCTTTCAAACCTTTCTCCTTTTTCATTAGTCTCGGTACCGTACCCATAGGATACCACAAAAGCGCGGGGATGTGAAGCGACCTGTCAGCGACCTTGACCCAACGGAACGTTGGATTTCCGGAGTTTCAGTATAGCACAGTCGGGGGTGGTTGTCAACCGAGGGACAGAAAAAGTGCGCCATGGGGACACGGCGCAGGATTTCATGACGGTTCTGTTATCGTTGTGCTTTCGTCGGCAAAGGTACTCCACGCAGTTTCGGGGACGTACTTGTCTATGAAGCTTTTCCAATCCTCGGTATCGCAGGATAAGTGAGAGCAGCCAAAATCCTCAGCATTTTCTCCGTATACTTGGATTCCGTTGGGAGTGATATACTCGTAACCTCCGTCCTCATAGGTGATGGCGAGAATGTAACCGTACATGTAAAAGCTGGGATCCGACGGGATGGGTACCAAAAGAATGAAGTTCTGAAAATTCAGTTTTTTCAAGTCACGAAACAGTTTATCGTATCGGAAAGAGGGGACCTCAGCAGAGGCGGTAGCCAACTCCTCCAGATCAGGGGCATCCTTCCACGCGTCATAGCCATTCGTACTTTCCACGTAGTAGATCTTCACAGACGCGATCCCCTCCGCTCCGTTGGCGGGCTTGTAGTTCACGGGCAGATTCATGCAAGAGGACAGCGGCAAAGCAAGAAGCAGGATAACGGCAAGGCATAAAATGGTCTTTTTCATGATAGTTCTCCTTTCGGATGTCCTTGATGTAGGCTTCACCTATATAGACGCAAAAAAGTGCCGTTCATTACGGGTCAACCGAAAAATCCGCAAAAATAATGTTTACCCTGTGAAGGCCTCCCCCGTTGGCGCGGATTCCGCGTCCATCAGTCCCGCCTCCATCAATATCCCGACAAATTCATCCGACACCGTCCACATCTCCGCGAAATTATGCATATACCATATGCCGTCCACACAGCGCATATCCACATCAAAGCAGATTTCGGGGTGTTCCCGCAAGCGAATGTCCAGTTCCTCATAATCCTCCGTTTCCGAGATGGTCTAGTCCCATTCCACGGGTGAAAACACGTCCGAAAAGAGGAATTCTACATGGGTATCATCCACGGTATAGACCTGCGCTGTCAGGTCGTAATCCTCACGAAAGTAGATCCATGTGAACCGATCCAGACTATACCCCTCCGCGATGTAAACGGGCGCATCCGTCCCGTACGAATGGTAGAGCATCTGCTTTGAGAACGGGAAGTTGATATACCGATCCAGCTCGATCTGGCCCTCGTGGTCGGAGGACCAAGCGGGAAAGCGGCTCCGCGCATACGTGGCGCCTTGGTATTCCAGATACGAGCCGTCCAGCAGCTGTACGGTATGCTCGGCATTGGAGCAGGCGGGGAGCAAAAGAAGGCATAGGGAAAAAAGAATGACCGTCGCGGCGAAATACACAATCTTGCTTGTTTTCTTCATGGTCGTGACTCCCTTCGAGTTATTTTTTCCGTTCACCTATATAGACACCAAAAATTCCGAAATATTAGAGCCTTTCCGAAACTTTTTCAAAAAAATTTCAGTTTACGCCTTCCCCACAGACCCGAACAGTCTCATCTTCTCCATGACCGCCCGCTTGATGTACTCCACCTTGCGGTTGCGGATGGTGAGGTAAGCCTCCCCAGCAGCCAGACCGTCGGCCATGGCGGCGTTGCCCGCGAGGCAGAGGTCGGTGAAGATGTTGACCTTGGAAATACCGCAAGCGATGGAACGGCGGAAGTCATCGTCGGACAGCCCCGAGCCGCCGTGAAGCACCAGCGGGACGGGGAGAGTGGCACGGAGTTCAGTAAGGCGGTCGAAGTCCAGCTTGGGCTTGGACTTGTACGCGCCGTGTGCGGTACCGATGGACACGGCCAGGGCATCCACCCCCGTGGCCTTCAGGTAGGCCTCGGCCTCGTCTACCCGAGTGTAGAGATCGGTGGCGGTATTGTCGTTGGCGGAGGCCTCCCCCACGTGGCCGATCTCCCCCTCCACGGTAGCCCCGAAGGCGTGGGCGATCTTCACGATCTCCCGGGTGTCGGCGATGTTCTGCTCATAGGCTCCCGCCGAGCCGTCGAACATGACGCTGGAAAATCCCAGCTGCAGGGCTTCCATGCAACGGTCGAAGGTGAGGCCGTGGTCGTAGTGGACCACCACGGGGACCGATGCCCGCTTGGCGGCGGCGAGGATGGAGGGGGCGATGAGCTTCAATTCCCCATTGGGGAGAAGCACCTCGGCGGTGCCGATGATGACGGGGGAGCGGCACTCCTCGGCGGCGGAAATGACCGCCTCCAGCATATCGGTGTCGGTAGTATTGAAAAGGCCGACGGCGTAACGGTTCTTTTGGGCGTCGGACAGGATGGTTGTGAGGTTGACGAGCATGGTGGACTCCTTTATTGTGTGGGGTAAATTTGGGTTTGGTGAACTGTTTGTTTGTGCCTTGCCTGCGTTATTTGCCCTCTCACCGCTGCGCGGAGCTC
>JAFVRI010000035.1 GCA_017504335.1 Clostridia bacterium | reverse complement strand
ACGCGGGATCGGAAAAAGCACCTGCTCTTCCCCGTTTTCTAACGGGAATCGGCTTGATCTTGTTCCTTCTCTTTTCGCTTTGGAATTCCTACTCCGATTTTACGGTACAGATGAATGCCCCCGACAAGCTGCTCTTCATGATCGGCTGTCTCTTTGCCATGCTCTTTACCGTAGAGGAGCTTCGCGTTTTGTTTGGCGCGACTCGCTCGGTTCTTTACTTCATTTCTATCGGCGGCTCTCTTCTCTTTTTGAGTGTCGCTACCCTCCCCACCCTGCTTGCCGTTCTGCTCGGTCACATGGAGGCACCCTCTTGGATTCTTTCCCATCTGATCCTTGTGGGCATGCTTGTCTATGCCTCTCTTCGTATGATTTCCCTGACGCGGGAGCTTCCCCCTGTCGCGGATGTCTCGGAGGAGTCCTTAGAGGATACCGAGACCGAAGAGGCAGCCGAGTCGGATCCCGACGGAGAATAATGTTCCTTTCCTTTATTTATATCCAATCAACGAGGAGTGTGTCATGAGTGCAAATGACCGTATTCAATGGCTTCATAAGAAAATAAAGGCGGGCTGCTATCCCAATGCTTCGCACCTTTCCGAGCGCTTTGAGATCTCCCACCGTCAGGCACAGCGCGATGTGGAGTATCTCCGCAAGGATCTGGAGGCACCGCTTCAGTATTGCTCCAAGCGGAAGGGATACTACTATGACAGCGATTTCATGCTGCCCCTTCTTCTGTAGTCGGAAAACGATACCGACTATCAGGACGTGGTATCCGGACTTCAGGCATTCAACGATCTGTCCGCGGTTCGCTCCATCGTACAGCTTCAGCTTCCCTACTCCGCCACCCTGGAGATCACCGATAAAATGACGGTTATGAACCTTCGTTCCTTTATCGTGGGAGAAGAGCCCCATCACCGCTATCGCTGTGAGTTCCCCAGCGTCAAGCTGTTTCTCGGCATTGCGGTTTCCGCGGATGCCGACATCCGCATTGTTTCTCCCGATTGGCTTCGGAAGAAGCTTGTGGACTTTGCCAAGAGGATCTTGGAGCGCAATGAAATTGAAGAATCCGAGGAGGAATGAGTCATTCCTCCTTCTCCTTTGAAACCAATAAAAAATATTTAAAAAACTTTTCAAAAAACTATTGACAAATATTTTTTTTATGGTATAATACTTGATGTTATCCAAAGACAGCAGGTCTCCGTAAAGGCGTTAGCCTCCCTGCCGAGGACAAGATCAATGAAATATCTTTTCGTTATCTTTCTTCGCGCAAGGACTATGTCTTTCGGGGGAAAGATTTTTTATTTCCTGCGAACACATTTCACATGGGAGGTGAAAGAAAGTGCCTAGCAAATCCATTCTTGAACAGAAGCAAGCGATTGTTGCTGATCTGGCGGAACAGCTGAAGAATTCTCCTGCAGGTGTTGTCGTTAACTACCAGGGTATTACCGTGGATGCTGACACGAAGATGCGTAAGGCTCTCCGTGAGGCAGGCGTTAAGTACACCGTTATGAAGAACTCCATGACCGGCAGAGCATGTGACGAGGTTGGTCTCGGCGATATGAAGCAGTACCTGTCCGGTATGACCGCTATCGCAATCGGAACCACCGATGCAGTCGCTCCTGCAAAGGTCCTCAAGGAGTACGCAGAGAAGATCGAGTCCTTCGAGATTCTGGCAGGTTACCTTGACGGAAAGGTAGTGGACAAGGATACTGTTCTCTATCTGGCGGACATTCCTTCCAAGGAAGTCCTCATCGCAAAGTTGCTCGGAAGCATCAAGTCCCCTCTGTACGGTCTTGCATATGCTCTCCAGGCAGTCGTCGACAAGGACGGCGAAGCAGCTCCCGAGGCTGCAACCGAAGCTGCACCCGAGGCAGCAACCGAGGCTTAATTACCGCCTCAACACTTTATGCGTCTTAACGCAAATCTAAATTTATTGATTCCGAATTAAGGAGGAACACGAAAATGGCATCTGAAAAGATCACTAACATTCTGGAAGAGATTAAGTCTCTCACCATCATTGAGCTCGCTGACCTGGTAAAGGCAGTTGAGGAAGAGTTCGGCGTATCCGCAGCAGCTCCCGTAGGCGTAGTTGCAGCAGCAGGCGCAGCAGCAGCTCCCGCAGCAGAGGAGAAGACCGAGTTTGACGTAGTGCTGAAGTCCTTCGGCGCTAAGAAGCTGGACGTTATCAAGGCAGTTCGCGAGATCACCGGACTGGGCCTGAAGGAAGCTAAGGAGATGGTTGAGGGTGCTCCCAAGACCGTTAAGGAAGGCGTTTCCAAGGAAGAGGCTGAGTCTGTTAAGAAGGCTCTCGAGGACGCTGGCGCAGAGGTTGAGGTTAAGTAATTTAACCCTTCCCTACATAAAAAGGATGCGGATTTCCGCATCCTTTTTTGTTGTAACGGTTATTAGGGATACCGTATGCTTCAAACATGTCATTGAAGCACTGCTCTAATCGGTGGCTTTTTGTTTGCCTGCCACTTTGGCGGGTAAGATTTGAGCTTTGATGCTTTTGTTTTTACTCGGTGCATGGTCAAAATAACTTTTATAAGCTCTACTGAAGGAGTATACGGACTGGTATCCGAGCAATTCCGATACTCTGGATACTGAATAGATTTTCAAAAGATCTTTTGCAAACTCCATTCTTTTTTTGTTTCGGTATGCTATAATATTCATCCCAAAGGTCTTCTTAAACGTTCTTTCCAAATAGAATTTGTCGTAAAAAAAGATTTTTGAAAAATCATCAAGAGTCATTCCCATACCATTTCCGGCATCTATATAATCCTTGATCTGATTTACCACATTTAATTGCTTATCACTTTGCAACAGTTCCGGAAAATTGTCGTTTGTAATAATCGCAATCAGTTTGATCATCAATGATTTTTTTGTCAAATCATCTAAATGTCCCGAAACGATCTTATAAAACGCTTCCAAAAATTCCGGTTTGTTTTTAATATCAAGCAACGGCGTGTGTTTGTATAAGGAATAATAATCCTTGTGTATCCATTCCCTTTCGGCATCTGACATTTTATCCAAATCTTTAAAAGATATAGGTATGCATTCACTATGGGGACGGTGCGTGATATCAAAATGAATATGCGGTTGAGATATTTCACCATGATCAAGGAGAAAGCTATGCGCGACTCCGGGGCGGATAAAAATGATATCTCCCGCCTTGCAAAAATAGACTTTACCATTGTAAATAAAAGTAAAGCTTCCTTCTTCAAGGTATATAAGCTCGTAATCGTAAATCATTCTCTGCGCAATATTATATCCCGAAGGAATTCTCGATTCCATACTTAAACGTATATAGGGATTGATCAAGGATAAATTCATAGTGATTCCTCCTGTCAAGAAATGTTAAATTGATATCAATATCTATCATTGACATTGTACCACAATTCCGATATAATTTCAATAACAATTATTTTGGAGGTACAACAAATGTTAAATAATCTTACTGTAAAAAAAGATATTCGAACCTTCTCCGTATGTCCGGAGAATCCGAGCGGTAAAAAGGGCAATGGCGGCAAAGCATCGCTCGATACCGGAAGTGCGTCATATGCTGCCCGCGAGTTGGGGCAGGGCTGGAAGGTGAATCCCTACATCGTGTTGGAAGCAGGTGAGACTGCCGTGCTTGCCGATATTCGGGGAGAGGGAGCGATCAAGCATTTTTGGATCACCGACAGCGCAAAATATGGCAGACAATTGCTTCTTCGGATCTATTTTGACGATCAAAAAAAACCTGCCGTGGACGTTCCGCTTTCCGACTTTTTTGCCAATGCGGACTACAATGAGTATCGGCAGATCAACAGTCTCGCAATGTGCTACAACCCTCGTAAAGGAATGAACTGCTATTTTGAGATGCCCTATTTCAAGGGCTTTCGGGCAGAGATCGAGAACACAGGAAATCACCCTGCCAACATCTACTATCAGATCGACTGTGAAGAAAAGAAGCTTCCTTCGGACAGCCTCTATTTCCACGCCCAGTTCCGACGGATCAACCCCTTGCCGTATAAAGAGGTTTACACGATTCTCGACGGCATCAAGGGCAACGGACTTTACGTGGGAACCTACCTGCACTGGGGTGTCAAATCCAACGGCTGGTGGGGAGAGGGCGAGATCATGTTCTATATAGACGGCGATACCGATTTCCCCTCTATATGCGGAACGGGAACCGAGGATTATTTTTGCGGTGCCTATAATTTCGATGTGAATGGCAAATATACCGAGTTTTCCTCACCGTACAGTGGGCTGAGCAAGGTCGGTCACACGGACGATCTTTATCACCCCCAAAGGTATTTCGATCTGTACCGTTGGCATATTACCGATCCGATTTACTTTAAGGAGGATCTGCGGGTGACCATACAGGCGCTCGGCTGGAGAAGTGGAGGCAGATATCTTCCCTTGCAGGATGATATTTCCTCGGTTGCCTATTGGTACTCGGACAATTTGGATGACGTATATCCCGAAATGCCCTCCGCAAATGAGCGCGAGCTAACGTAAATGTCGCGAAACGCAAAAAGTCTTCGGAGAAGGTCACTGTCCTAAGACAAGCTCCAATAACGGAATCAATCATAAGAAGTACCACGCATACCCTCCGAAAGAAATGAAAAGAGCGCCCTCAGTCAACTTTGCTCCCTTTACACAAGGGAGCTTTTTTTATTCATCTATAACTTGTCAAATTTCCTGACAAGCACTGCATTCGTATACAAAAACGCGAAACACGGCATACCTCTTTCGAGATATGCCGTGTTTTTTAGAACTGTCCTTTAGGGTATGACCCTATCGGAGGATTCTTTTTTGATTTCTTCAATTCAATCAAAACAGATTTTCAAGAATGGAATCAACCAGATCTGCCTTCTTGGGCTCTACCTTGGGAGTTTCCTCCACGGGAGCAGCCTCCTCGGCGGGAGCTGCCTCGGGAACGGGCTCTGCCTCCTGATCGAAGCCTGCGGCTACGATGGTGATGCGCATCTCATCCTCAAGATCGTTATCGAATGCCACACCGAAGATGACGCTTGCCTCGGCATTGCACTCGGAGGAGATCATGGAAGCTGCCAGGTCCACATCCTCCAGACCCACGTCGGGAGAAGCGGAAATGCTGATGATGATTCCCTTCGCGCCCTTGATGGAGGTCTCGAGCTGAGGGCTGGAGATTGCCATGCTTGCGGCAACCTGTGCCTTATCCTTACCAGTTGCGCTGCCAACACCCATGTATGCCTTGCCGGAGTTGGCAATGACAGAGGTCACGTCAGCAAAGTCGATGTTGATGAATCCGGGTACGTTGATCAGATCGGAGATGCTCTGTACCGCACGGCGAAGAACCTCGTCTGCCTCGGTGAACGCATTCATCAGGGTGATGCGGGTATCGGTTACCAGCTTCAGTCTCTCGTTGGGGATCACAACCAAGGAATCTACATAAGGAGCAAGCTCCGCGATTCCCTCGTTGGCACGGTCCATCTTCTTGCGACCCTCAAACTGGAAGGGGGTGGTTACCACACCAACCGTGAGGATCTCCATTTCCTGCGCCAGTCTTGCCACAACGGGAGTTGCGCCCGTTCCGGTTCCGCCGCCCATACCTGCGGTAATAAAGATCATATCCGCGCCCGAGAGGAGCTTCTTGATCTCGTTTACTGCTTCCTCCGCTGCTCTCTCACCGATCTCGGGGTTCGAGCCGGCTCCGAAGCCGTTGGTAATCTTCTCACCAATGACCAGCTGGGTGTTTGCCTTACATCTTCTCAATGCCTGCTTGTCCGTGTTGATGGCGATGAAATCCACGCCCTTCACGCCTGCGGCGATCATGCGGTTGATGGCGTTGTTTCCGCCTCCGCCCACACCGACGACCTTAATCTTTACACCGTAATCAAATCCGTTATCCTGTTCAAAAGGCATATCTGTTCCTCCTATCGTCCGACCCTTGGGTCGGCTTCTTCTTCAATATCTATATTATCTTAATTTTTTCGTGTCAAATGCCAAACATGGAGCCCAGAAAATCATCCAGATCCATATCAGATGCCTTCTTAGCGGGAGCAGGCTCTTCCTTGGGTGCTTCCTCTGCCTTGGGTGCCTCCTCTACCTTGGGGGCTTCTGCCTTGGGAGCCGCAATTTTCTGTACCTTTTCAGCCTCCTGAGAGAAGCCGGTTGCGATCAGAGTAATTCTCATCTCGTCCTCAAGCTCGGGATCAAAGGCAACGCCGAAGATGACATTGGCATCGGGATTGCACTCGTTGGTTACCATGGTACAAGCCACATCCACATCCGCAAGTCCGATATCGGGAGATGCGGTAATGCTCAGGATAATACCCGTAGCTCCCTTGATGGAGGTATCCAACAGGGGGCTTGCGATCGCCATCTTTGCGGCATTCTCTGCCTTATCCTTGCCGGTTGCGCTTCCAATACCCATATGTGCCAGTCCGGAACGGTACATAACCGAGGTCACGTCCGCAAAGTCCAGGTTGATGCATCCCTCTACGTTGATCAGCTCGGAGATGCTCTGTACCGCACGGCGCAGCACGTCATCTGCCTCGGAGAATGCGTTGAAGAGGGTGATTCTCGTATCCGATACCAGACGGAGTCTTTCGTTGGGGATGACCACCAGAGAATCCACATACTGACGAAGCTCGTCAATTCCCTGCAATGCCTGATCCATTCTGCGCTTGGACTCAAACGCGAAGGGAGTGGTTACCACGCCGACGGTCAGAATATCCATCTCGTGAGCAATTCTTGCCACAACAGGCGCTGCTCCCGTACCGGTTCCGCCGCCCATACCCGCGGTAATAAATACCATATCCGCACCTGCCAGCACGGTCTTGATCTGTTCAATGGATTCCTCGGCAGAGCGCTCACCGATGGAAGGGTTCGCACCTGCACCAAAGCCCTTGGTGATCTTCTCACCGATGACGATCTGGGTCGGCGCAATCGAATTCTTCAGTGCCTGTCGGTCGGTATTGATGGTAATAAATTCAACCCCCTGTACTCCCGATTGGATCATACGGTTGACTGCGTTATTTCCGCCTCCTCCAACACCGATCACCTTAATACAAACGCCGCTCTCAAAGCTTTCGTCACGTTCAAAACTCATGTTGATCTCCTTCCGATTATCTTTACGATCGAATTTATAAAATATACATATATATGATAATATATTTTTGCTTTTTTTTCAATACCTTTTTTGAAATTTGTTGAGAAAATTCACTTTTTTTTTTGCGGAAAAATCGATTTTTTTGCAAAAAACAAAAAATCGGATGAATTTGATCCTTCATCCGACATTTTGTTATACGATTTTTTGACGACCA
The DNA here is from genome assembly GCA_017504335.1 of Clostridia bacterium. Classification (GTDB taxonomy): domain Bacteria; phylum Bacillota; class Clostridia; order Oscillospirales; family CAG-272; genus HGM12713. The sequence continues at coordinate 5,792 of JAFVRI010000035.1, read as the reverse complement.
CAACATATGGTGGTCAAGAGCTTTGGCTCTCTTCCGTATCCTCGGGGAGCACAGGCGGCATTTTCACCGAAACCGCAATGGGAAGCTCGGGGTTTTCCGCCGTAATGACCGCGCTCTCCGCGCCTGTCAGACGGTCGGATTCCAATACCGTTTCCACCTGTCTGAGCTTATAGTCAAGCTCGCTCATATTTCCCAGCTTCACCGTAAATTTTCCGTCCACCACCAATCGGATATTCCGACGGTCGGACACATCCACCTCGGTCATTCTTTTCCCGTAGGATGCCGAACGGACCGTGTCGATGATCTCCAGCGTTTTCCGCAGCTCGGTCTCATCCTCTGCAAAGGCTGGAACCGATCCCGCAATGACTCGCTGTACTTCGGGAAGAATCAAGGCACACATTCCCTCGGGGTCCTCAACCCGATCGATCACCAAGAGGTTTTCATTGAGCGCGTAATATTCCCCCGACATTTCTATGTACCAAGGAGTCTGCCGTTCGGTAATCACGACCCTCAAAAGACTCGGAAAGCTTGGACGAAGCTCCACATCCAACAGAAAGGGATAGCTTCGAAGCATCCGTTCTCTGATGGCATCAGTATCCAGAAAATAGAGCCAATCGCCCTCCTCGACACCGAGTCCCTCCAGGAGCATTTCCTCGCTATACCGTTCCTCTCCCTCTACATCAATCTCCCCTACGGTACAAAAGCGTTTTACGGTGGTGGCACAGGACAGAATCGCCAGTTCACACAAGATCACGGTCAGCACGATCAAAATCACACGTCTGACATTGATTTCCTTCCATGCTTTCCCGTTCGGCTTCATGGCGCTTCTCCTTCCCTTTTTATTGTTTCTTTCGCTTCAACAGCTTTTGAATTTCCTCATAGATCTTTTGATTCACCTGAGGATCGGCAAATTTGCGCACCGCCTCGCTCATGCTCATACGAGTCGCGTCATCCTCGGAAATCTGCTTGACCGCCTCGATCAGACGGTCCATATTCAATTCGCTCTCCTCCAAAAGAATAGCGGCTCCTCCGTCTGCCAGCACCTTGGCATTTTTGTACTGATGGTTATCCGCTACATTGGGAGACGGAATCAGAATGGCGGGCTTTCCCATCATAGCAAGCTCGGTCAACGTCATGGCTCCCGCCCGACAGATCACAAGATCCGCCGCCGCCATGTGCAGAGGCATATCGTAAATATATTCCTTCAAAACCAGTCGATCGTTTCGTTCAAGGCCGTATGCCACAAACAGATTTCTTGCGTTTTCATATCCTCTTGCACCGCCCGAATGGAAGTGCATCATATCCTCGTGTGCGGAAGAATATTCCTTCATCACACCCATTGCCGCTTCATTGATCTTCAGGGCGCCAAGACTTCCGCCGAAGGAAAGGATCACATGTCGGATCTCATCGGGAATGCCAAGCTTTCTTCTTGCCTCTTCACGGCTGACGGTGCCGTAGGAGGATCGTAAGGGATTGCCCACGCAGACCACCTTTTCCTTTGCGTCCAGCATTTTTTCGGTCTCTTGGAAGTTGGTCAGAATGACGTCCACCTTTTTCTGAAGCTGGCGAACCGCCACTCCGGGAAGCGCATTGGACTCATGGACCATATTGGGAATGCCCATGGCGATTGCCGCACGCAAAAGCGGCCAGCATACGTATCCTCCGGTTCCGATGACCAGATCGGGCTTGAATTCCTTAATAATCTTTTTTGCCTTAGAGGGAGAGGTCAGCACATAGTATGCCGTTTTCAGATTGGAAAGAGACAAGGAACGGCGAATTCCCTGTATCTTTACGTGGTACATGCGGTACCCTTCTCTTCCCACCAGCTTATTTTCGATTCCGCGCTCGGTGCCCACAAAGGCAATCTCGGCATCGGGAATATTCTTTTTAATCAAATCGGCAATAGCAAGCGCGGGATTGACGTGTCCTCCCGTACCGCCGCCTGTCAGCAATACCCTTATGGACATAGAAGTCTCCTTCATTTATTTCTTTTGTTTGGAATAGCGGGAGATCGAAAGAATGATTCCGATCTCAAAGATCTGCAGCATCAGGGACGATCCGCCCGTACTGAAGAAGGGCAAGGATATTCCCGTATTTGGCATCATGTTGGTAACCACCGCGATATTCATGGCAACCTGCAGGGCGATCTTAAAGGTCAGTCCCCACACCACAAGGGCGGAAAACTTATCGGGCGCTCTCTGACCGATGCGGATTCCCCGCCAGATGAGAAGCGCGAACAGAAGCACCACGAGAAGCGCACCGAGAAAGCCAAGTTCCTCGCAGATGATGGTAAAGATAAAGTCATTCTGCGGCTGAGAAACGTAGCCGAATTTCTGTCGGCTATATCCGAGACCCAAGCCGAAAAATCCACCTGAGCCGATGGCATACATTCCCTGCAGCGTCTGCCACGCAGAGCCCAAGGGGTCTGCCTCCTCCAGATTCCACCAGATCTCCACACGGGTCTGCGCATATTCCGAAACGGCAATCAGGAAGACACCCGCTACCGCAATAATTCCCAAAAAGATCGCCAAATATTTCAGGCGGGTACCGCCCAAAAACATGACCACAAGTCCAAGCATCCCTACGATCATCAAGCCCGAAATATGCCGCTCCAGCGCGACCAACGCGCAGATGACACCGATGATCGCCATGGGAACGAGAAAGCCGTGCTTGAGACTTCCGCGGAATTTTCCCGTAGAGGTGATCTGCTTTTCGTATTTCGACATGTATAGTGCCAATACCAGCACCACCGCCATTTTTGCGATTTCTGAGGGCTGAAGGGTAAAGAAGCCAAGGTCGATCCATCTCTGTGCCACACCCTCTGCCGCACCGATCACCAGCACCAGCAAAAGAAGCACCATGGAGACCCCATAGGCGCCCACACCGAACACTCTCCAGAACCAAGGCCTTGCCAAGGCAATGAAAAACGCGGTTATCACCGCCGCAACAAGGGCAAAAAGAATGTACCGCCACAAATAATAAGTGGCACTGCCATAGTTGCGCTCGGCATATACCGCGCTTGCGCTGTATGACATGACCGCTCCGAGGCAAAGCAACAGCACCGCCCAAAGCAAAAACCAAACATCGATTCCTCCCTTGGTCAGCGGCGCACGTTCGTCCTCCTTCTCCGCAGGGGTCAGAGGCTCGGTGAACGCCGGATCCAGCTCGGTCATTCTCCGCTCCCGCTTTTCCCGAAAAAGCGTCAGCTTGTCATTCAGCTTCGATTTATGATCGGACACCTCGGGCAGATCCCTCTTTTGATTGTCTTGCGTTTCCTTCAAAATCGGTACCTCCCCCTGTCCTATTTGTCAGCCTTTGAATCTCCTCTCAAAGCGCGAACCATGCAAGCGCGCAAAGCAGTGCCGTTACGGTAGAAAACACCAAAACCACCTTTGCCTCGCTCCATCCGCACTTTTCAAAATGATGATGAATCGGTGCCATTTTGAAGATTCGCTTGTTGCGAAGCTTGAAGCTTCCCACCTGCAAAATCACCGATACCGATTCCATGATATAGACGAATCCAACGATAAACACGATCATGGGCTCATTGATCACAAAGACCGCACCCGTGACCACACCGCCGAGAAAAAGAGAGCCTGTGTCTCCCATAAATACCTTGGCGGGATGCAGATTATAAATAAGGAATCCGATCATGCCGCCCACCAACGCGCCCGAAAGCAGGGTCAGAGAGTCATGCAGATAGGATATTCCAACAAATCCGAAGAAGCAGAAGACCACGAGAGTCACCGTGCTTGCCAAGCCGTCAATTCCGTCGGTCAGATTGACGCTATTCACCACTCCCACAATGATAAACATGGCAAACACATAATAAAGAATGCCAAGATCCACATAGCGGTCGGTAAAGGGAATGTGTAAAAGCGTGTCAAGATTACCAAAGGCCTGCATCAGGAGGATATACGCCAGAGCCGCAATCACCTGAAGTGCTGCCTTCTGATATGCCTTAAGACCTTGATTTTGCTTTTTCATCAGCTTGCAGTAGTCATCCACAAAGCCGATCATACCGTTCATGACAGCCAAGGAAAGGGTCAATGCCAGGGGAATCAGCTTGCTTTGCTCGGAGCGGATCAGATAATACACACCGAAGCCCAGCAGACACAGAAGAATCGCCAGGATGAAGCAAACGCCGCCCATGGTAGGCGTTCCCGCCTTGCTCTGATGCCAGGCAGGACCCAAATTATAGATCACCTGTCCGACCTTTTTTTCTCTCAGCTTGGGGATGATGAGGCGACCGAGAAGCGCGGTCAGCAAAAAGCAGACGCCTGCCGCGATTCCAAATAGTATCCATTGCTCCTTCATCCTCTGTCTCCCATCTGTTCCGTCTCAGGCCGAAAGCCTCTGACTGTTTTCCTTCAAATATTTAATGATGCGCTCTGCGGCGGCTCCGCGGCTCGCCTTGACCAAAAGCGTGTCTCCCGGCTTCAGAGTACGGAGAAGCATCTCTCCGCTCAGCTCGGGCATTTTGGTGTCGGCATTGCGGTACATGGACTCAGGATCCATGCCGCCAAGCACGGCACCCATGGCAATCTGCTCGGCAGACTGTCCAAAGGTATACAAGACCTCTCCGCCCATGCGGGCAAAGTAAAGTCCGATCTCCTCGTGAAAGCGCTCGGTATTGCTGCCCAGCTCATACATATCGCCAAGCACTGCCGCCATTCTTCCGCTTCCCTTTCTTGCACTGAGGCTGTTCAGCACACGGATCGCCGCGCGCATGGACTCAGGGCTTGCATTGTAGCAATCCTCGATGACGGTAATACCGCCAACCTCATAGATGTTCTGTCTCATGCCGACAGGACGGTAGCAGGTAAGTCCGTGGGCGATTGCCTGATCGGACAGATTCATGCGCACACCCACCGCAAAGGCAAAGAGCGCCGCATAGATATTGTGCCGTCCCATGGTGGGGATCGATACATCTCTGACAGTTTTACCGAAATATTCCACGTCGAATACGGTTCTGCCGATCTCCTCGCGGATATTGACCGCGCGGAAGTCGCACTCGGTATCGATGCCTACGAACACAGGGATTCTATCGCCCGTATCATAGGAACGAAGCATAGGCTCATCACCGTTCAGAAGAAGAGCGCCGCCCTCCTTCAGACCTGCCATGATCTCCATCTTGGCGCGGCAAATATTTTCGCGGGAGCCCAAATGCTCCATGTGGGAGGTTCCGATGGTGGTTACGATGGCAATGTCGGGCTCGGCAATGCGGGACATATACTCGATCTCACCCAAATCACTCATGCCCATTTCCAAAACCGATACCTCGGTATCGTTCTGCAAGGACAGAAGAGACATAGGCATACCGAGGGTACTGTTGTAGTTTCCTTCGGTTTTATGCACGCGAAAGGCTTCGCCGAGAACAGCCGCAACAAATTCCTTGGTGGTGGTCTTTCCTACGCTTCCCGTAATGGCAACCTTTCTGTGGTTCAGACGGCGGTCGTATGCCTTGGCAAGCTCGCCGATGGCACGCAGAGAATCCTCGACCACAACGGCAACATACTTATGATCCATGGTCTCGGGAATCCGCTCGCAAAGAACGCAGGCGTTACCGGAGGAAACCGCCGCGCCGATGTAATCGTGACCGTCCACACGCTCACCGCCAAGGGCTACGAACAGAGTTCCCTCTGCAGCCTCTCGGGAATCGGTGCAAACAGAACGGAACGGAAGGTTGCGATTGACCTCACCGCCTACGCAGCACAAAAGACCGCCGCAAATACGGGCAAGCTCTTCCATTGTCAAGCTGTTACATCCTACGTTGACCTTCATCCGTTTTT
>JAFVRI010000006.1 GCA_017504335.1 Clostridia bacterium | reverse complement strand
GGCGTCGAGGACGTCGCCCCCTACGGGATAGATATAAACGGATACATTGTCTCCTATTCAAACAAAATGCATATCCGATTGCTCATTTAGAAAAATTGCATTGGCATCCCTCTATCATTTGTAGGGGGCGACGTCCTCGACGCCCCGTTGTATAAAAAGAAAACCGTCGGTAGCGTAAGCTGTCCGACGGTTTTCAACCTCAGAGAAAAAACAATGTCGTTTTCTCCCACTCATGACGAGGAACGTGTGAAAGTCCAAACCCTATTTTGTAATAAAGTTTTGCGGAGCTTTTTTAAAAGCGACCGCGTCCTTCGCGTCCCTTAGATCTCGGGGATCACGATCTCTACTTCCTTGCCTGCAACGGCGGATCTAGCGATACCGTCCAGAATTGCCTGGTTGTAGAGGATCTCGGAGGAAGGAACGGGAGCCTTGGTTCCGTTCTTGCAAGCATCCAGGAAGGTGCGGATCTTCAGATCGAACAGACCCTCCTTCTGCTTCAGTACGGGAATCTCGGTCTCGACCTGCGCGCCCGCAACCTCGTGGTAGATCTTCATAGGACCGCCAACGGTTCCGTTCCAGCACTCGGTGGAAGGAATGCGGAGAGATCCCTTGGTACCCATGATGATGGTGTCACCGGGGGTGTCCAGGTTCATTGCCCATGCAATGCGGAAGTCGAGAATGATACCGCCCTCCAGGCGAATGAAGGCAGCGGCGAAGTCGTCTACACCAAAGAGCTTGGAGTAAGCGGGGCCGTTTCCGTTCTTGTAGCCGGAGTAGTTGGGATCCTTACCGAAGAAATCGGACTTGTAGCCCGAAACGGTCAGAGGCTTGGGATAGCCGATGCCGTTGAGAACCATGTCAAGGGAGTAGCATCCGATATCAGCCAGTGCGCCCAGACCTGCGGTCTTGTCCTCAATAAAGGTAGTGCCGAAGGGAGTGGGAATACCGCGACGGCGTCCGCCACCGGTCTGAATGTAGTAGATCTGACCCAGAACACCGGAGTTTACGATCTTCTTGATCATCTTCATGTTCTCGTCCATTCTGGGCTGGAAGCCGATGGAAAGAACCTTTCCGCTTGCCTTCTCTGCCTTCATAACGGCAACTGCCTCGTCAAGAGTAACGGTGAAGGGCTTCTCCAGAAGCACGTTGATGCCTGCGTTCAGCGCGTCGATCGCGGGCTGTGCGTGCTGACGGTTGTAGGTACAAATGGAAACCGCATCCAGATTCAGGCTCTTGTCCTCAATCATCTCCTTGTGGGATGCGTAGTCGGTCTTTGCTCCCTCCACACCGTGCTTTGCCATGAACGCGGCTGCCTTGCCGGGGATCAGATCGGCACCTGCCACGATCTCCACGTCGGGCTGCTTCAGGTAGGAGTGCATATGGGAATCAGCGATCCATCCGCATCCGATAATACCGATTCTCATTTTCTTTGTGGTATCAACCACCTTTACCTCTTCCGCGGTAAAGTTGTTCAGTCCCTCCATAGACTTATCTGCCATGATACTATACCTCCAAAAATATTATTGTTTCGACTCTCAATAGCCGAGGGTTTTCAGATACTCGCGGCTCTTGGCAATGCTCTCCATGGGAGTCAGACCCATCGAGGGATTGTCCTGCTCAACGACCACCCACTTGGTTCCTGCCGCCTCTGCGGCTGCCAAAATGGCGGGGAAATCCTGTACACCGCTTCCTACGGGGCGAAGCTCAAAGCCGGAGGGTCTCTGAGGCTTGTCGCTCTTGATACCGATCAGCTCGTACATATTGTCGGACTTCTCACCGTAGAAATCCTTCAGGTGAACCACGGGAGCTCTGCCCGTGTACTTCTTGATGTACTCAGCGGGGACCTCGCCGCCTACGTTGACCCAGCAGGTGTCCAGCTCGGTCTGCAGATACTCGGCGGGAACCTCCTCATACAGAACGTCCAGCGCGTACTTGCCGTCGATCTTCACAAACTCAAAATCATGGTTGTGGTACAGCAGCTGGATGCCAAGCTCCTTTGCTACCTTACCCAGATTCTTGATGTTCGCGATCACCTCGTCAAAGCAGTCGCCCTCGGGACGGTAATCTGCCGAAAGGTAAGGAACCGCTACGTACTCGCATCCGATCGCCGCGTACTTCTTGAGAATTCCCTTGGGTGCGCCTACCATGTCCAGATAAGGAACGTGTGCCGAAATCGGAACCAAGCCGATCTCCTCGCACATTTTTTTGATGTCCTCGGGATCGTTGCCGTAAAGTCCCGCGAACTCTACGCCGTCATATCCCATTGCCTTGATCTTTTCGAGTGTGCCGTGCAAATCTTCCTTTGCGTCGTCACGTACAGAGTAAACCTGTACCGCTACCGGTAATGCCATTGTTTGTACCTCCTGTGTTTATATAATATGATAGTTTAATTATATGGTATTTTTTTGCTTCTTTCAAGTCATTTTGATTGATTATATAGACAAATGTTGCTCATTTGGAAAGGATTCGTTCGGATTGCACAAATCAAAACGCGCAAGTCATGCAATTTGACGAAAATCAAAGAGAATCCACCAAAGAGCAGATCTCACGGGAGATCTCCTCGGGGGATCGGTAGGCATCGATTTTCGCAATGCGATCGGTGGCGGACAAATCGTCCAGCACCGACAAAAACGCTTCTCTCACACGGGTCAGGGTCTCTACATTTTCGTAGATCTCCACGCTTTCCCTGCCCTTTCGGATCCGCTCCAGGCTCTGCTCGGGAGTCAGATCCAGATAGATGCAAAGATCGGGACGGCGGATCTCCGGGCAGGACAGATTCATTGCCTTGCACCAGGCATAATCGGTGGATTGCCCCTGATATGCCAGCGTGGAATAGTAATAGCGATCGCAAATGATGTCCGCTCCCGTTGCGAGAATTGCCTCAAGTCCCTCGGTGGGATGGATGTTGTGAGCGATCCGATCGGCAACAAACATGACCGCCATCTCGCATTCGCTCCTTTTGATCCTTCCGCCAAGAGCGGCGCGAAGAACCCGACCGCTCTCAAAATCCGTGGGCTCGGCAGTACGGACCACCCGTCTCCCCTTTGCCTCCAAATGGGCGCGAAGCAGCTCCGCCTGCGTGGTCTTGCCCGCACCGTCAATGCCCTCCAATACGATCAAATGTCCGTATGCCATGTCTCTTTCTCACTTTCCTTCATGACCCGCAGAGAGATCTCTCCGCTGGCAAGAATATGTTCTCCTCCGTCCGCCAAACGAACCGTCAGGCGACCCTTTTCATCAATGGATTCCGCCACCGCCTCGTGACAGATCCCGTTTTCGGTATAGGCAATGGGCTTTCCCAATACCATGGAATGCGCCCGATAGATATCGAGCCAGCCCGACGGCATCCGCCCCCGCATCAGCGCCGCCAGCTCCCGAAGCAGCTCCGCCGCCAAATCGTTGCGAAGCCCCTTCGATGCACCCGCAAGACCGCCCGCAATTTCCCGAAGCTCCGAGGGGAAATCCGAGGTGTAAAGATTGACCCCCACCCCGAGAATGATGTAACGCTCGTCACCGAGAAACAGCGATTCCGCCAAAATGCCCGAAACCTTGCGCCCCTTGAGGTAAAGATCGTTGACCCATTTGATGTGGCAGATGATCCCCGTCACCCGAGAAATGGCGCGGTGGATCGCCACAGCCGCTGCCGTGGTCAGAAAAAGCGGATCATCCGATTCCGCGGGAAAGCAAAGGGTCAGATAAATTCCGGTACCCTCGGGGGAGTAAAAGCTCCGCCCCATGCGACCTCTGCCCGCCGTTTGCGCTTCGGCAAGGATCGCCTGCGGCATGGGTTCCCCCGCCAAAAGCCGTCGTCTTGCCTCGGTGTTGGTGGAGTCCACCTCCCGAAGAACCGATATGGGAACGTCCCCCACCGATTCTCTTATCCGTTCCGCGTCCAAAGGCTCGTATGCAATTTTTGTCTCCATCACAAAGAACCTCCTTCCCGTGGATTTCTCTCCTCCTATTATAGCACGGTTTCCTTCCTTTTTCAAGGGGGCACGGTGGATTTCCTATAACCCTACGAAATCTTCAAAAGCCTCGCTCCACGGGAGAGGTGGCACGGCTTGCCGTGACGGAGGGATTGTTTTATAATATTTTTTTCCACGAGTACAATCCCTCAGTCGCACTTTATTACAAAATATGACTTGACCTTTGTGCATTCTCCTCGTCATAATTTTTATAAAACGATATTGTTTTTTCTCTGAGGTTGAAAACCGTCGGACTGCGTTGCTGAGCCAACATATGCGCAAGCATATGTCCCGAAGCGAAGCGAAGGAGGACACCGATGGTTTTCTTCTTTTTTATTACGGGGCGTCGAGGACGTCGCCCCCTACAGACGGTAGTGGAAAGCCATCGTAATTTTCCTAAACAAGCAATCGGATCTTCCTTTGTTTATATAGAAGAATGTACAATAAATTATTTCTATCCCGTAGGGGGCGACGTCCT
>JAFVRI010000034.1 GCA_017504335.1 Clostridia bacterium | reverse complement strand
AGGAACGGCCCCAGACGCGGTGATGATATCGGTGTTACGGTCACGGTTAGCTTTGAAGAGGCAGCTTTCGGTGTCAAAAAAGATGTGACATACAATCGCATTCAAAAATGTCCCGACTGCTCCGGAAGTGGAGCGGCAAAGGGAACAAACCCCGAAACCTGTGCGGTCTGCGGCGGTAGCGGTCAGAGACGAGTGGTTCAGAGAATGGGCGGAATGCAGTTCCAGTCCACTGTCACGTGTGATTCTTGCCGAGGCGCGGGAAAGGTTATTAAAAATCCTTGTAGCAACTGTCGCGGCACCGGATTTATCAAGGTGGTCAAAAAGCTTGGTGTTTCGATCCCTGCGGGAATCGACGATGGTGAGCGTATTGCCCTCCGCGGCGAGGGATGTGATGGACGGAATGGCGGTTCTACCGGAGATCTGATCATCACGGTTCGCGTTAAGAGACACAGCGTTTTTGAGCGTGACGGTTATCATGTTTACTGCGAGGTGCCGATCACGATATGCGAGGCTACCCTTGGCGCAGAGATCACAGTTCCCACCCTTGAGGGGGAAATGAAGTATACAATTCCCGAAGGAACACAGACAGGAACCAGCTTTACAGTCAAGCAGAAGGGAATTCCGTTTGTCAACAATTCCGGTAAGCGAGGCGATCTGATCTTTACGGTAAATGTTGAGGTTCCTCGCGGCTTGAATGAAAAGCAGAAGGAGCACCTTCGCGCCTTCGCGGAAAGCTGCGGAGAAGGGAATTATGAAAAGAAGAGCAAGATCTTTAAAAATTTCAGAAAGATGTTTGATTTATGATTGATAAGGATTATATGTGCGGCGCGACGTCTCCGACTAAGGAGTGGCATCAGATCAAAGCAACCGTAAAGCTGACACAGCTGGATAATCTCACTGCTGTCATGAGCATGATCAGCAACAACCTTATGATTGAAGATTACAGCGACGTGGACTTGAAGACCTGTTACGGCGATTTGATCGACGAGTCGATCCTGAACGCCGATAAGACCATTGCTTCTGTATCGGTGTTTATTCCGGTGGAGCGAAATTATAATGAGGCGCTGACCTTCCTCAACGAGCGTTGCTCTGAAAATGGAATTGATGCTACCGTCGAAGTGGTGGGCGTCAATGAGGAGGACTGGGCCAATTCCTGGAAGGAGTATTATAAGCCCCTTCGCATTGGCGAGCGCATCGTCATTGTCCCTGCATGGGAGCATTACGAAAAGCAGCCCGAGGATATTATTGTGACCATGGACCCCGGTATGGCCTTTGGTACAGGAACCCACGAGACCACGCGCTTGGTTATCGGTCTTTTGGAAAAGTATGCTGCCAAGGGTCAGCGGATGCTGGACGTTGGATGCGGAAGCGGTATCCTCGCCATTTGCGCATCAAAGCTTGGTGCGGATGAGTGTTATGCTTGTGATATTGATGAGGTCGCAGTGCGAGTGGCCGAAGATAATGTTCTGTCCAATGATTGCGAAAATATCATTTGCAAGCAATCTGACCTTTTGAAGGATGTTGATCTTTCCCGTGGCAAATTCGACCTGATCACAGCCAATATTGTGGCGGACATCATTATTCGCATGATACCCGATGTAGGGAATTACATGAATGATAATGCCGTGCTGTTGGCATCCGGTATAATCGGTCCGAGGGCAGATGAAGTGGTTTCCGCTTTTGAGACCTATGGATTTGAAATCGTAGAAAAGGCACTGGATAACGATTGGTGCGCATTGGCCGTCAAAAAGAAGAAATAATAATGAAAGCCGAGGAAGAAATTCTTCGGCTTTTGTTAATAAATTGTAAAAACGCAAAAAATGGCGTCAAAATAAACGAAAAAACCTTTGACTTTTTGTTGAAAATGTAGTATAATAAATCGATATCGACTTTTAGTTGAATTGTGAGGAGAGAAAAAACACCATGCCGCGATTTTTTGTCCCGAGAGAACAGATCGACGAGGGGCTCGTCAAAATATACGGTGAGGATGCATCTCACATTTCTTACTCTTTGCGGATGGCAAAGGGCGAGACAATTACGGTATGCGATGAGACGGCGAAAGAGTATGAATGTGTTCTCGTAGAGCTGACGCGAGAACAGGTTGCTGCCAAGATAGTTGAGGAAAGGATCTGCGAGGCCGAATCTCCATTCCGCATAACACTTTATCAAGCTCTTCCCAAAGGAGATAAGCTGGAAACCGTGATACAGAAGGCAGTGGAATGCGGCGTTTCGGAAATTGTCCCGTTTGAAAGCGAGCGCTGCGTTGTCAAGGTTAAATCCGATGCAGAGGAGCGCAAGACGGTGAGAAGAAATCGTATTGCGCAGGAGGCCGCAAAACAGTGCGGCAGGGGACGGATCCCGCAGGTTTTGGCGACTGTCGGCTTTCCCGAAGCGGTTAAGCGGGCATCCTCGGCGGACATTTGCTTGATCTGCTATGAGGATGAAAACGGAACAACGCTAAAGCAAGCCTTGCAGGCAATATCCCCCAAGCCCGGCGCGACGGTATCGGTTATGATCGGAAGCGAAGGCGGCTTCTCTCCGGAAGAGGTTAAGGTGGCAGGTGAGCACGGAATGATCTCGGTCAGCCTTGGCAAACGTATTCTCAGAACAGAGACTGCGCCGGT
>JAFVRI010000276.1 GCA_017504335.1 Clostridia bacterium | reverse complement strand
TCGAAAAGAAAGCGGCAGAGGCCCGTCAAAAGAAAAAAGAAAAGGAAGAAAAAAAGGCAACCAAGAAAAAGAAGAGTGTCTCCGAGATCCTCTCTTTGCTTCGCCTGATCACCTCCCTGCTCAAAATCGTTCTTGGCAAATTCTTTAAGCACATTCGGATCGATCTGAAGCGTCTGAATATCAAGATTGCCACCTCGGATGCGGCAAGCACCGCCATCGCCTACGGTGCCATCACGGGAGCGCTCTCGACACTGCTTCCCTTGATCCAATCCGCCAAGCAATTCTCTCTGCCCCGAGAAGAGGATCTGTCGGTAGAAACCGACTTTCTATCCGATACACCGAGCCTTGATTTGCATCTCTCGGTATCCCTTCGCGTCTGGCATGTGCTGGATATTGCCCTCTCTGCTCTATGGCGCTTCGTCAAGCACAAGATAAACGCACCCGCTCCTTCCCAACAGGAGGAGGACTCCGAGAAGGAATCCACCCCCACTCATTGACAGATTTTCCCTAATATAAAGAATCTTGAAATTTATTATACCGAAAGGAATCAATGCTATGGCAAACGAAAACAAAATTCCGGAGATTATTCGCTCGTCCATGGAAAACATCCGCTCTATGGTAGACGCCAACACCGTCATTGGTGATCCCATCGTCACCAACAGCGGAACCACCATCATTCCCATTTCCAAGATCGCCGTGGGAATCGCCTCGGGCGGTGTGGATTACAACCCGAAAAAGGATGCTCAGCCTCGTCCTCAGAACTTTGGCGGTGGCGGTGGAACCGGTCTGACCGTATCTCCCGTCGGCTTCCTCATTGTGGATGAAAGCGGAGCTGTCGATTTTCTTCCCGTCAACCAAAAGGGCAAGCCCGATCCCGTCGACCAGATCGCGGATCTGGTAGAGCGCGCTCCCGACATCATCGGACGCATCAAGGATCTTTTCACCAAGAACCACGACGAAGAGGATTTTTAAGCTTTCCTCGCATGTTTTCACGGATGACCTTATATAATGTAGCATCCCGCTCTGCGGAAATCCGCGCATCATGAGGTGATCCCTATGTCAAAAAAGCTTTTCTGCTTTCTGCTTACCCTTACGGTAGGGCTTTGTTGTTGTACGCCAATCCGTGCCGTACCTGCTAAGGAAAGCCCTTCCCCTCCGTCGGTATCCGCCAAAGCGGCTGTTCTGATCGAAGCGGAAAGCGGTGAGGTCTTATTTGAAAAAAATGCACATCTCCCCATGGGAATGGCAAGCACCACCAAGATCATGACGGCTCTTGTGGCTTTGGAACAAGCAGATCCCGACCAAACCGTAACCATCCCTAAGGAAGCGGTAGGAATCGAAGGCTCCTCCATCTATTTGATTGAAGGCGAGACGATGACGCTTCGTGAGCTACTCTATGCTCTCATGCTTTCCTCCGCTAACGATGCCGCCACCGCCATTGCCATTGCGGTAGGTGGAAGTGAGGAACGCTTTTGCGATCTTATGAATCAAACGGCAAGAGAAATGGGACTTCAAAGCACCCGCTTTGAAAATCCCCACGGCCTCTACCATGAGGAGCACTATACCACGGCAGAGGAGCTGGCTCGCATTGCGGCAAGAGCGCTGTCGATCCCGCTTTTTCGGGAGATCGTGTCCACTTATACCAAAAAGATCCCTCATGACGGCATTCCCGATGTCCGCTTGCTTTGTAATCATAACAAGCTTTTGAAATCCTACAAGGGTGCCATCGGTGTCAAAACGGGCTTCACCAAGAAAACAGGCCGAACTCTGGTCAGTGCGGCGGAGCGGGACGGCATGACCCTGATTGCCGTTACCTTGGACGCCCCCGATGATTGGCGCGATCACACCGCTATGCTGGATTTCGGGTTTTCCGCCTATCGGCGATTTACCTTTGCCCCCTCGGGAGCATATTCTCACTCCTTCCCCGTTGTGGGAGGTAAGGAGAAGGAAGTGATTTTGACCAACGCAACAGCGCTCTCGCTCCTTTTACCCAAGGATCACGGGACACCGAAAATTCTCATTGAAAGCGTGGGGCGCTTTTTGTATGCCCCCGTTCAATCAGGACAGTCTGTGTGCAGGATGACCCTTATGGCGGGAGATCGGTCGGTCAGTTCTATTCTGTATGCCACCGAATCGGTAGAGAAAAAGCCATCCCTCTCCCTTCTTGACCGTCTCTTGGATGGCGGTCAATCAAATCCGTGAAAAGGAACATATCATGGAACCCATTAAGCTGCAAAAATATTTTACCGATTGCGGTGTTCTCTCCCGACGCGCCGCCGAGGAGGAGATCCGCTTGGGGCGGGTTCGCGTCAATGGCGAGGTCGCTACCCTCGGTATGCGTATCGACCCCGACCGTGATCGGGTCGAATATAAGGGCAAGCTCCTTCGCCCGTCCGAAGCAGAGCGGATCTGCCTGCTTTTGAACAAGCCGAGAGGATACCTGACCACCCTCCACGATGACCGTGGCAGACGGACCGTGGCAGAGCTGATTGCCTCTGCCGATCGACGGGTCTACCCCGTAGGACGGCTCGACATGGACTCGGACGGTCTGCTTCTCTTCACCGACGACGGAGATCTTGCCAACCGCTTGACCCATCCTCGCCATGAGATTCCGAAAATTTACCGCGTTTGGGTCAAGGGAACCGTTTCAAAGGAAGTACTGGAAGCGCTTCGCGCGCCTATGGATCTGGACGGCTATCGGATTTTGCCCGTGGAAACCGAACCGATCTCCTACGATCGGGAATCCAATGAAACCGTCCTCTCTATGCGTTTGTACGAAGGACGAAACAGACAGATCCGCAAAATGTGCGAAATCTGTCATCTGACCGTGACGCGGCTCAGCCGCATTGCCATCGGAGAGATTCAACTGGGTAATCTTCCCGTCGGTACCTATCGCAAGCTCACCGACAAGGAGCTTGCTTATCTCCGAGGAGAGATCACCTCTCTCTCATAAGGACAAGCCATTATTCCGAAAGAAAGGACCTGCCATGCTAAAAATCTTACCCATTCAATCGAAAGCAACACAAGAAGAAATCTGCAAAAAATGCAACATTACCTATCAGCCCGACTTGCTGGCATATGCCGCATCGGTTGATGATGAACTGGTTGGCATCTGCCAATTCAAGCTGACCGCCGAGGGCGGATTCCTCTACGATCTCGCTACCGTCACCGACCATAAGGAAGATGCGGAATGCAGCGATTTTGAGGCACTCTTCGTGATGGGACGGGGCACCCTCAACTTCATCGATCTCTGCGGTGTGCATCGCGCCTACTTCAAGGGATCCGTGACCGATGACCGTCTGCTTCGTGCCATCGGCTTCAAGCAAAACGAGGAAGGAATCTATGAAATCAATCTGGAGGGCTTTTTTACCGATCATTGCCATGAGCATTCATGACGGAATTTTCCCATTTCGCCTTGACAGAAATATATAGGATATGATATAATAAACTGTATTGTTTTATCAATTCTCACAAATACACAATTCACAAAAAATAAGGAAGGCAAACCATGAACCACGAAATCAGTTTTCCCACTCTTCTGAAAACATTTAAGAAGTGCTGGTGGAAGGTCCTGATCGTCGCCCTCTGTGCCGCGATCCTCATGCTGGTGTTTACGATCTGCTTCATTCCCAAGAAATATTCCTCCTCCATGGAGGTGTATATCATCAACACCAATACGTCCTATGACTATACCACCTCTTCCCTTTTGAGCGCGAACGACTATCTGATCAATGACTACATTGCCATCATGAAGGGTGACCGGATGCTCAAGAGAGTCTGCGCTGAGCTGAAGGCAGAGGCTTCTACATATACGGACAAGTCCGGCGCTCCGTTTTTGAATGAGCAACAGCTTGAAGCCATCCAAAGACTAGAGCCTCCGCATATCCGCTCCATGCTTGATTCCGCCGCGGATGATGACAGCTCAATCTTCGGTCTGTCGGTCTCCCACACCGATCCCAAGCTGGCATATGTCATCGCCCGCAAGATCGCTGAGATCTCCCCCGAAGAGGTAACCGACGTAGCAAAATCGAAGATCAACGAGAGAGCTTCTATGGCAGAGGACATTTACAATGCCATGGACTTCTTCAACGACGGTAAGCACAACGAAAATGTCGAGATCGCTGAGGAGGATATCCTGAAATATCTGGAGTCCTATAACATCGGTCTGAGCCGTCAGGATTGTATCAGCATTATCATAGAGCCTAAGCTGGCGACCTCTCACGATTCGCCCAATGCTCCTGTTCTCTCCATTCTCGCAGGATTTGCCGCTGCTATCATCGCATACGTAATCTTCCTCTTGCTGAGCCTTTCCAAGTCGGTCATCGTCACCGAGGAGGATGTAAAGAGAACGCTGAAGTATCCCATGATCGGTGTGATTCCTCACTGGTCTATATCCGGTAACAAAAGCACCAAAAACTAAGAAGGAGGTTCCATGTCATGAGCAGAAAAAAAGAAAAAAATGTCTATCTGAATACCCGTCTTTTGGATGAGAACACTCCTTTCGCCGTACGCGAGGCGTTTAACCAGCTTCGCACCAATCTGATGTACACCGTAACCGAGCAGGATTGCGCTCCCATCTTTGCCGTTACCTCGGCTGACGAGGGAGAAGGAAAGAGTAATACCATTGCCAATCTGGCACTTTCCTTTGCGCAGATCTCCAAAAAGGTGCTGCTGATCGACGGCGACCTTCGTTGCCCCACCCAGTATCGCATCTTCAGCTTGGATCGCAACCACGTAGGACTCAGCGAGTTGATTACGGGAATCGAAACCGATGTCATCCAAAAGGATGTTCAGCCGGGATTGGATATCATCCTCAGTGGACGAATCCCCCCCAACCCCTCCGAGCTGATTACCAGCCCGCAGTTTGTAACCCGTCTTGCGGAGCTTCGCTCTCAGTACGATATCATCTTTATTGACTTCCCTCCCATCGGAATCGTGGCAGATGCTGTTGCCGTTTGCAAGAATATTTCCGGATATATCTTTACGATCCGAAGCGGAAAGGATTCCTCCAAGAAGATTGAGAGCGCCGTCGATGCCATGGAGCAGGTCGGAGCAAAAATCGTTGGAATCGTTCTCAACGATTACGGTCTGAAGGGCGGCGGAAAGTACAATTACGCAACCTCCCGCTACGGTCAGGTCAACTCCCGCTACGAGCACAGTGCCACCGAGGCAAGAAAGCAGGCACAAAGCGAGGAAGCGAAAAAATGAACCAACACGCTCATCTGATTGATTTTCATTCCCACATTCTTCCCGCGGTCGATCACGGATCGGACGGAATTGAGGAAAGCCTTTCGCAGATGCGCATGATCCAAGATTACGGGGTTGACACCATAGTGGCAACCCCGCATTTTTATCCCGAGCTACACAGGGTGGAGGATCACCTGGCACAGGTGGAGCAAGCGCTGAATCAGCTTCGGGCGTCCTCTCTTCCCTTCCGCTCCCGTCTCTGCGTAGGAGCTGAGGTGCTGTATTGTGATCGGATCGATCGCATGGAGGGCTTGGATCGTTTATGCATCCGCGGAACCGACATTCTCCTGCTGGAAATGTCCATGAACCAATGGGGCAACGATATTTTTGAAACCGTCGAAGCACTCCTTGGACGGTATACCGTGGTTTTGGCACACATTGACCGTTATGTTCGGACCCAATCGGAGGAAATCGAGACACTGATGGACATGGGAGCCTTGGCACAGATCAATGCCGAATCTCTCTTTTCCTTTTCCGCCAGAAGAAAGCTTGCCCCCTTCTTGGAGAGGGAAGGTGTTGTAGCCTTGGGAAGCGATCTGCATAATACCGATGAAAAAGCCTATCAGAAATTTGCTTCGGCAGATAAGAAGCTGGGCCTCCTCCATGCAGCAATCATGGAGCGAAGCACCGATCTTCTCCGAAATGCCCAATCCCTTCTTCCATAAAAAAATCATGAGCGACCAAATCGCTCATGATTTTTTTATTTGAGAATACCGATATTTATTTCCCTCTGCTTCCCTGCTCAAGATTTCAAGAGAGCAGAAAAGATTCAGCGTGGAATAAAGATCCCTCTTCTTTAACCCGCTGTATGCGGCATACTCAGAGGCATAAAAGGATTCCGACTCGGGAAGAAAGCGCCGATAATCCCGTGAGCCGCACAGGGTTACCGACTCGGTAAGCCGTCTCGGAAACAGCTCGGAATCAAATGCCCCCTCACGGCGATACCGCATCCGCTCGGAATAACGGTATTCATCCGCTTCTATGCGGACCAACATAACACGCACACGCGGATCTCTTAAAATCTCCCGAAGGGGATACAGCGCAGGAATGCCATCGATGAGCCTTCCTCCTCTGTAAACTCTTCTGGTTCGCAGGATCTCGCCGCTTTCACGATCCATACGAATCACCCGCTTCATGGCAAGCAAGGGATAAATCACGGTAATGCTACAATCGGTCTCTGCCAAATACCGTTGAAGCTTGGGAAGCAGAGCGTCGAGATGTTTGGTTTGAATCTCAAAGATTCCCTCCTCGGTTCGAACGTCGGCGATGCTCCGTCCCACAGGAACCTCAAAGCAGGACGCGGCATCCCTTACCCACCGCTTCAGCACGCGGTGCAGACGCTTTTCGGCATACGTACCGATCCCGCTCTGCACCCCGTTGCTTTTTTCGGCTTCCTCGCGGCAAATCCATTCAAACTGTTCCGCAGTCATCATGTGGCAATTCCCGCGAACTGATTTTTATAAAGCTGATAATATTCTCCGCCTGCCGCCAACAGCTCCTCGTGATTTCCTGCCTCGGCAACCCTTCCGTCCTTGATCACCACGATCTTATCCGCATCCCGAATGGTAGAAAGACGGTGGGCAATGATCAAGGAGGTACGGTTCTCCATCAAGGCTACCATTGCCTGCTGGATATGCATTTCGGTTCGTGTATCCACGCTGGAGGTCGCCTCATCCAGAATCAGGATCTTGGGATCCGCCAGCACGGCACGGGCAATGGACAAAAGCTGTCTCTGTCCCTGAGACAGATTGCTTCCCGACTCCGCAAGCACGGTATCGTAGCCGTCGGGCAATCGCTCGATAAAGACATCCGCACGGGCAAGTGCCGCCGCAGCACGCATTTCTTCATCGGTGGATTCGGGACGTCCGTACTTGATATTGTTGCGAATGGTATCCGAAAACAGAACCGTATCCTGCAGCACAATGGCAATGGACCTTCGGAGTGTTTCCTTCGGGATATCCCGAACATCAATACCGTCTACCGTAATCCGTCCGCCATCAATTTCATAAAAGCGTGTCAACAGATTGACAATGGTCGTTTTGCCCGATCCCGTAGCACCCACGATGGCGATCTTCTGTCCCTCCTTCAGCCACAGATCCAAGCCCTTCAGGACAGGCTCTCCCTTTTCATAGGAGAAATCAATGGCTTCAAAACGGATATTTCCCTTGATATCGGTAATTTGAATGTCACTCGTTCCCTCGTTGATCTCATCAGCGCTGTCCATAATTTCAAAGATTCGCTCCGCACCCGCCAGTGCCGTCAGAATCGACGCGTACTGGTTTGCGATCTCATTGATGGGGCGGGTAAATTTTTTGGAATACTGAAGCATGGACTGAATGTTACCCACACTCAACGCGCGCATAAAGGAAACGGGATGAAGCACGAAGTATCCGCCAAAGGCGGCAATCAGAACATACTGCAAATTTCCCAGGAAATTCATACAGGGTCCCATAATCGATCCCCATACACGGGCGCTGATGCTGCAATGCTTCAGCTCCTCGCTGGTGACGGTAAAGTCCTCGACCGCCCGCTTTTCCTTTCCGTACGCCACAACCGTTTTATAGGAGGTCACCATTTCCTCCACCTGACCGTTGATCTGACCCAACAGCTTCTGACGGCGAACAAAATATTTGCGCATGAATTTCGCCAGATTGGTCGTAAGCAGAATGGTTACGGGAATGGTCACACAGGCAATGAGCGCCATAACCCATCCGTAGATCAGCATCATGGTAAATGCACCGATGAGCGTCAGAATACTGGAGATCAGCGAGGTGATCGATTGAGAAATGGCAATCGACACATTTTCTACGTCATTGGTCATGCGGGACATAATGTCTCCGTGACGGTGGGTATCGGTATAGCGAATGGGAAGCTTGGAAATCTTCTTGAACAGATCGTTTCGCAGGGTATACACTGTATTCTGCGACAGCTTTGCCGCCAGAATTCCCTGTAAAAATGCCATGCTCGCGCTAATGGCAAACAACACCGCCATGGCAATGAGATAACCCGTCATGGCTTCCATATTCACGGTAACTCTTCCGTCTACGATCCGAATGGTATCAATCGCGGCTCCCTGTAAAGCGGGTCCTGCCAGATCGGAAACGGTCACGATGACCATAATTCCGATCAACAAAAGGATCAGAATCTTGCTCTTGCCGATATACTTGACCAAACGCATCAGCGTTTTTTTCAGGTTCTTCGGCTTTTCCTTATTGACACGGGCACCCATAGGTCCGCCGGGGCGACTTCCGGGACCCGACATGGGGCGCAGAGGCGGCATATTCTGAGCGCCTGCTTTTTCTCTCGGCTGATTCATTGCGCGCCACCTCCATTCTTCATCTGGGATTCATAAATATCCCGATAGGTTTCGCTGGTTTCCATCAGCACGGCATGAGGCGCACAATCCCGAATGGTTCCGTTCTCAATCACGGCGATTCGGTCCGCATCCCGCACGCTGGCGATTCGTTGCGCGATCATCACCACCGTGGTGTCCTTCAGCTCATTTTTCAGAGCGGTACGCAATCTTGCTTCGGTTGCCAGATCCAATGCGGAGGTAGCATCGTCCAGAATAAGGATCTCGGGCTTACGAACCAGGGCACGTGCGATAGACATTCTCTGCTTCTGTCCGCCCGAAAGAGAGGCTCCCTTTTCCGCAATATAGGTATCATAACGGTCCACAAAGCCATTGACGAAATCCTCAGCCTGTGCCGTTTTCGCCGCCTGCTCAATCTCCTGACGGGTGGCATCCTCCTTACCCCACCGGATATTTTCTTCAATGGTTCCCGAGAACAGCTCGCTCTTCTGCATCACAAAGGAGATCTTGTGGCGAAGGGCATCCAGCTCGTATTCCTTGACGGGAACACCGTCGACAAGCACCTCTCCCTCGGTGGCATCATAAAACCGCGGGATCAGATTCACCAAGGAGGTTTTTCCGGAGCCCGTTGCGCCGATGATCGCAAGTGTCTCACCTCGACGAACCTCTAAATTGATATCATACAGCACAGGACGTCCCGATGCTCCGGGATAACGGAATCCCACATTCTTCATGGAGATCACCACATCCTCCTTTCCCTCCTTGACCGAGCCCGAGCAAATAACGGGATCGGAGTCAAGCACCTCACCGATACGGCGGGAGGATGCCAAGGCACGGGATACCGATTGGAATACCATGGATGCCATCATGATCGACATCAGAACCTGCGTCACGTAGGTGATTGCCGCCATAATGGTTCCCGCGCTCATTCCCGTACCCGCGACATTGTCGATCTGCCAACCGCCAATATAAATAATGGTAATAATGGCGGCGTTCATCACGACCGTAAGAACGGGATGCATGATCACCATCAACCGTTGCACGCGGTAATTCACATCCCGAAGCTCTCCGTTTGCCTTCTGAAAACGACGACTTTCGTGATCCTCTCGCACGTATGCCTTGATCACACGGGCACCCGTTACGTTCTCCTGCACCACAGAATTGACACGGTCCAGCTTTTTCTGCACCGTTCCGTACAGAGGGATTGCCCGACCCAATACCAAGACCATCATAATCGCCATAATGGGAAGCGCGCAAAGCATGACAATACCAAAGCGGAATTCCAGCCCCATCAGCATAATCAGACCGCCCACAAAAAACATGGGAGCGCGCACCAGCATGCGCAGAAGCATTTCGGTAAAATCTACCACCTGGGTAATATCATTGGTCATTCTCGTCACCAAAGAACCCGTGGTGAACTTGTCGGTCTGCTCGATGGACAGAGACATCACGCGGCGATAGGCATCGGTACGCAGATCGTGTCCAAGCCCCTGAGACGCCCGTGCCGCCGTATAAGCGCACATGACACCAAAGAATCCGCCGACAAGAACCACAAAAAGCATCAAAACACCAAAGGTGATGATCACCTGCATAGAGCTGTATGCTCCCTCTCCGTAAATCAGACGCATAACCGTACTGCCCAAAGCCGACTCCGAAACATCTCCGCCCGCGTTAATTCCGCAGTCGACGATAACCGTCATGAGTCTGGGTAGACACAGATCGGCAAGCACCTCTCCGATCATCAGAAGCGGAGAAAGGATCGCCAAAAATTTATAGGGCTTCAAATAGTGAAAAATCCTTCTCATTTTGTTCCCTCTCCCTTCTCATCATTTAATAAATTATCCCGAATTTTCGTCAGAAGGCACATGAGCGTCTCATTCTCCTCCTTGCTCAATCCCTCAAGACCGCGAGCATCCACCCGCTTGATCCGCTCAATCATCTGGCGGTCTACCGTTTTGCCAAAGTCGGTCAGATAAAGTCGATTGACCCGCAGATCCTTTTCGTCGTGCTTCAGTTCAACCATTCCCACTTCTACCATCTTCTTTACAATGGTGCTGACCGAGGGCGCACGCAAATGTGTTCGCTCCACCAGCTCCCGCTGACTTTTTCCGTCCTCGATGGCAAGCACCGACAGCACCAGTCTGGCACCGGGCTGCGACATAACGCCGTCAATCTCACAGTCCTCACGCATTCTCGCGCGAAAAATCCGCGCGATCTCGTTGCAGAGCTTGACGGGATTGTCGGACAGCTCACGTCTGGGAACCGAGACAGGCATTTTCGCCATAAATTGCTTTGACATTGCCTTGGATCTCCTTGTTTCAAAATATTAGTTAGTTTTCTAACTAATTATATCACAACTTGGAAAAATGTCAAGTATCTCCAACCGTCTGACTTCAAAAAAATTTGGCTAATCTCAAAAATTTTGTAATGCATGACAGGAGCGAAATCGACTCATGATAATTTTGCGGAATCAAATCGGTTTCGCAAACACAACCAAACGTAATTTCCAAGGCAAAGGAATAAGACATGGCAAAGAAAACAAACAAAGCGATCGCTTTTCTTCTGGTCGTCCTCTGTACTTTCCTTTCCGTTCTTTCCATCGGTATTCCTGCCGCAAGCGCCGCGGCACCCTCACGAGCCTCGGCATCCGTCTCTTTGAAGAATCTGAAGGTTTATCCCGGCGGTGTTCCCTTCGGTGTCAAATTTCTCACTGAGGGCATCATCATCGTGGGCTTTGCCGAAGTCACCTCGGCGGGGCACACAGTCTGCCCTGCCAAGCAAGCGGGACTTTGCATCGGTGATGTCATCCTGAAGATCAACGGCACATCAGTTGACAGTGCCAACAGACTCGCCCAGATTCTCAAGGAAAGCCAAGCGACTCCCTTAACCGTTGTTTATAAAAGAAACGGCAAGGAGGCAACCACTACCGTCACCCCTGTTTACTCGGATGCGGAGGACCGATATACCACGGGACTCTATCTCCGTGACAGCGGAGCGGGGATCGGGACCGTTACCTTCGTGATCCCCAAGACCTGCGCCTTTGCGGGACTGGGTCACGGCATCTGCGATGCCCACACGGGTGACCTTTTGCCCATTCAGCGTGGCTCGGTCGTGGACGTGACCATCAGCGGCGTGGTACGGGGACTCTCGGGCTCTCCCGGTGAGGTCAAGGGATATTTCGCCTCGGGCAAAACGGGAACCCTTCTCGGCAATACCCATTGCGGCGTGTACGGTGTTCTTGCACGTTTACCCGAAAAGCTTCCGTCGGAGCCGATCTCCTTGGGGCTCCGCGACGAGATCACCGAGGGACGAGCGTATATCTACTCCATGTTGGATAGCGACTGCCCTCAAAAATACGAAATTGAAATTTCCGAGATTCGCAGAGATTCCACCGACAACAAATCATTTACCGTCAAAGTAACCGACAAGGCACTCATTTCCAAAACAGGAGGAATTATCCAAGGTATGAGCGGCTCGCCGATAATACAAAACGGCAAGCTCGTCGGCGCCGTCACCCACGTGCTGATCAACGACCCCACCACGGGATACGGAATATTTATCGAAAATATGCTCAATGCGTCGCAAATGCCGATGGCGAGGGCGTCGTAGGGCAAAATCAAAATGAAAAGGCAATATCATTCTCTCTCGGTTTGATATTGCCTTTAATTTACATATGAGAATGCTTTCGCAGCTGCGAAGGCGGATAGCCATACGTGTTCTTAAATACGCGAGAAAAATATTTATCGTCAGAAAATCCGCAGATCGATGATATTTCCTTGATTGAAAGATCACTATCAACAAGCAGCGTCACTGCTTTATTCATGCGAAGCTTGATTATATATTCCTTTGGCGACATACTGAAATAATTTACGAAAAGGCGATATAAACTGGATCGGCTGAGAAATCTGGCATTACAAATGTTTTTAATATCAAGCTCAGCATCACAAAAATTAAGCTCTATGTATTGTATACACTCGGCGAGCGCGGTATTTTCAATTTTTGTTTTGTTATATTCCCTTATCCTTTCAAGAATGGTATAGATGGTAGCTTTTGCACGATTGAATGAATGATGCTCCTGCCATTCCGCAAGCAGATGAGAGAACAAAATCGCAACGTCTGATTTCGGTTGAAGCTCGAATACCTCAGCATCCGAATAATTACAATAAGCCATATTGACAACGATGCTTTCGCTGGTCGAATACTCCACCTCGTACGAAGCATTGCTTGGAATAAACAAAACATCTCCCGGCTTTGTGTGGAGGGTCTTATTTCCTATTTTAAATGTTCCTGTTCCACTATCTCGGAAGGAAAGTGCCGCATATGGACGCGCAGCGACATGAAATGTCCCCTTTTTATGAAAAAAACGGTCGACCGTAAGGATTTGAAACAAAAGATCATCATAATTATCTAACATAATTTGTCCCCCCTTTGATTAACAATAGTATATCATATTTTGAAACAAAAGTCCACCTTTATGATAAAAAAAGCGGTTTCCGAACAAATTTTTATATGCTATACTTTCATCATCAATCTATTTCGTTTAAGGAGATAAAAAATGAACAGAAATTTAACTGCAAGGGTTAAGGAATGTGCATACAGTTTTGGCGCTGATCTGGTAGGCGTTGCTCCCATTTCCAGGTTCAAGGGGGCGCCGATCATGATGAGCCCGCAAGGAATTTTGCCAACTGCAACAAATGTCGTGGTTTGTGCGATCCATCATCTTGACGAGGCTATAGAGCTTGGAGGAGAGGATCATCCGCAGATCATAGGACCTTACTCTATTCAGTACGTCATGAATCTTAAGCTCGATTATATCGCTTTCCGCGTGGCGCGTTATTTGGATAGCCTTGGCTATGAAGCTGTACCGATCGCCGCTTCGAATATATGGAGATACCGACCGTTTGGTGATATGACAGCAACATTTGCCCCGGACATGTCGCATATTTACGCCGCAACCTGCGCGGGAATCGGTCAGCTCGGCTGGCATGGGCTTACGATGTCTCCCGAATACGGTCCCAGAAACAGATTTATATCGATCATCACAAACGCTCCGTTATACCCGACCCAGATGTATGATGAAACAAAGCTTTGCGATATGTGCGGCGAATGCATCAAACACTGTCCTACCGACGCTTATCGCAAGGAGTGCAACGGAACAAAATCCATTGAGGTTGAGAACAAGGTGTTCAAATTCGCAAACAAAAATCTTTGGCGTTGCGCATGGGCTGAACATTTTGATCTTGATCTTGACCTCGAAATCCCCGACGTTGTTGATGAAAAGGTGATTCTTGAGTACATCGACAAATACGGCATGCGCGGCGGAGAGATGGGATGCTGCGTAAAATACTGTCTTCCCAAACATCTTAGAAGTGACGGAGGTGAACACACCTCTGCGCCCATGAGAAAAAAACATAGTGTGGCAAATTTAGATCTCCCCGTACATAGAAAGCTATACGACGATGTGGTTGATTTTGTTGGGAAGTACAGTGTGGATAACGTCGTATTTCTCGATAGCACAGCAACGGAAGCACTTGGTGCAAAGAGCACATACGAATATACCAGGGGCGCTATCGTAATGACGATTTCGTGCAAGAAGTCCGCACAGGCACAGGGAGACAAGATAAACGCGCGCAATGGCTACGGAAACGAAAGTTTTGGAACGATCAGTGCCGAGCAGACCGCTCTCGCCCATTTTTCCGGATTCGCGCGTCTTGATGCAGCCAGAATTATCGATGACTACGGATATAAAACGCTCAACAGTCCGGAGGTGGACGTTGATGCCTATTTAAAAGCTGCCGGTATAGAGCTGCGTGACGATGAGGTTACGGTAACTGAGATACTGCTCACAAATGCGCCGTTTGCAAGATATGAATATTACAATCTCAACGAACCCGTTGACAACGTCAAGCTTTCGATGACTGAAAATCTTTGCAACATTATGAAAAACGAGGGTAGCGATACTTACGCGATCGTGCCTGCCGAACGCATGGATAAGCTTGCTCAAAAACTGATTCCCATAAAAGGCGGGGAGGATATCATTGATATAGCTTCCAAAACTCCCCGATTCCATATCTTTGAGCCAAGCGTGAAGAGTTACAAGAGAAGGATATACAAAACCACGGATCACCTTGAAAATGCCAAAAACGTTATTCTTATGGGAATACACTACCCCAAAATCGTTCAGCAGATGACCATAAAGCCACCTGCATACGCCGTTGGACCATATATGTATTCCAAATACGAAACGACTTTTGAGCTTGCATACGCTTCCTTTAAGGTAGAAAAATATTTGCAGGGTAAAGGATACAAGGCTGTCGCTACATACAATCTCACAGGAATAGGCGGCGATATGGGAACTCCGAGAGGGGAGCTTCCTGATGCATTCTGCAATCAGCTTGAGGATGTTGAAGCCGGATTAGGTCATTTGACGCTCAACGGCATGTGCTACACTCAGTCGCACGGCTTCAGTCAGGATTTTATCGCCATTGTCACTGATGCCCCACTTGACGAGATCGTTGCTGCCGAGAGCGTGACTGAGACCGCATGTTGTGAGAATTGCGATCTCTGCATCAAAGCTTGCCCCGCAAATGCTCTGCGCGCAAAAAATATGACTTGCATAGAGCTTAACGGCAGAACTTACAATTGGATACCGACCGATGGGAAGGCGTGTGATTGGTCTAAAAAGTATGCTCTTTGCGGTGAGGAGGGACATAAATATACCGGCTCTGACTCTGACTTTGAGGTTCCCGAAAATATCACCGAGGAAAACCTTGTGGCTGCCAGAAGCAAAGCCGACAGAATTCTCTCCTACCGACCCACGACAGTTCACCGTTGCATCATTGAATGCCCCTTGGTTCAAAAATAAAGCTGTCCCTACTTGACCACACTCGTGAGTGGCTCGCCCATCATTCAAAACGGCAAGCTCGTCGGTGCGGTGACGCACGTGCTGATCAATGATCCGACAACGGGATACGGAATATTTATCGAAAATATGCTCAACGCGGCGAATATTCCTATGGCAAAGGCGTCGTAATGATATTTCGTAGGG
The DNA here is from genome assembly GCA_017504335.1 of Clostridia bacterium. Classification (GTDB taxonomy): domain Bacteria; phylum Bacillota; class Clostridia; order Oscillospirales; family CAG-272; genus HGM12713. Next base: position 1,879 of record JAFVRI010000276.1, on the reverse strand, counting down.
GCGTTCTTTGAACGCCCGCGGGCGAACACAGTTCGCCCCTACCGTCGAAACACAAAATTGAATAAAAAAGTTGTCCCTTACCGAATACGCATCACGAGTGAGTTCAATAAGGGACAACTGTCTTTTGTCCGAAATTATTCAATTTTATGTGTTGTCCCTTATATAACACACTCCCATGCCGTGAATGATGCCGTTTTACTATTGAAAAAAATATTGACTCGGTGGAATCCCTACACGTTTTGTGAATTCTCTGGAAAAATGGCAGGGTTCGGCATATCCGCACAGTGTTGCAATTTCAGAAATCGAAAAATCGCCTGACTTCAACAAATTTTTGGCATAATCCATTCTCTTTTGTATCATATATTCCTTCGGTGACACACCAAAGGAATTCAAAAATAATTTCCTGAAATACACCTCGCTGACTCCGCAAAGCGCTGCAAGATAGGAAACGCTCAGGTCATTGTCAGTAAAATGTTGATTCATGACGTCAACGGCAGGCGCGATGAACAAGCGTTTCGTTTTGGGTACATACTGCTTGTGTATTTCTTTTTGAGCCTTGCAAACAGCATCATAAAGGGCTCGCATCGCAATCGCGGTACGCATGGGCTCCTTGCTTTTCCATGCATCGGTTGCCGCTTTGAAATTCCGCAGCAGATAATCCACGTTCCGCGGCATCACGCAAAAGGGCTCGTCGGAAATATCCGCGGCAAAATTGATCGCATAACAACCGCCGTTTCGGATTTGCTCTACATGGTAGGAGGACCCCTTTGGCAAATAAAACAAGCTGTTTCCTTCGGTTCTCATAGCATATCCGTTGTCAAAGCAATAATCTCTGACAACCTCTGAATCGTTTAGTACAAATCCATGGAATGGGCGGTCTTTATGGATATGCTTACCTGTATTCGGTGCCACGTATACGGCGGTACTAATCTCGGTTATTACGGTGTTTTCCCATTGCTTTTTCATATTCATCACCTCAATGGTATTGTACAACAAAGTTTCGATTTCGTCAAGTGTTTTGGTTTGTTCATTTACAGCATTTTCAGAAAATGATACAATATAGAGGAAATCATCAATTTTACGGAGGCACTTCATGAAATATATCAGGCAATGCGATTTCGAATATATCATCAATAAGTACCACGATGCATCCAAGCCTTTCGACGGTCATGCGAGATTTATCCGTCGGGATATGCTGTTTACGCCAGAAACGGGAATGGCTCCCGAAGACATCCTTGCAGGGATATGGGAAAACGATATCTTGTATCAAGAACTCCCTCATTCCATACGCAAGGCACGCGCGCTCGAATATGTTTTGAAAAACACAAGAATTTCCTGCGATTCGCGCGATATTTTCCCCGCGATCAATATGGTTGACCGCCCTCTTAGCAAGACCATTATAAAAAAATGGCGAGAGGAGGTATTTACCGAGACCATTCCGGACGTTGAGGCACGTCGAAGCCAATTGGAGCGTGACGGTATCGTTACGATATGGCCCGATTACGATCACAGCGTTCCCGTATGGGATAGACTGTTTGGCTTGGGCTTCTCCGGTATTTTGGAAGAAAGCGAGAGAATACGCAAAAGCCGTGTTCTGTCCGAAGATGAGGATGCGTTTTTCGAGGGAATTAAAATAACGTATGAAGCCATTCTGATGTTGATCGAACGGCTTTGCAGTATCGCAACGAGCGACAAAATGCGCCAAGCTCTTCAAACACTCCGCCACGGAGCACCTCATAGCTTTTACGAGGCTCTTCTTTTGTCCTATCTGTATTTCATAATCAGTGAGCATATCGACAATCTGCAAGTGCGCTCTCTGTCGGGATTTGACGTATCACTATATCGTTTTTATAAAAATGATCTTGCAAGCGGTGTAACC
>JAFVRI010000275.1 GCA_017504335.1 Clostridia bacterium | reverse complement strand
CCATGCCTTTTCTATTTTTTCGTAAAATTCTTTTTCTCGTAACAGAAAATCTCCTATGCTTCTTTTCCTTGATCGGGGAAGGCGAATTCCGTCCCCTCTTCTTTCAATCTCCCTTGGCGATAAAAACATTCCTTCAGATTCGCTGAAAATCTGTCCAAAAATTTCCCGAGCAAAGATATTCATCCCTTGACGAAGTGTCACATCGACCGATACGGAAATCATTCCGTTCATGCGATCCTCCTCCCTTGCACTCAGGGAATATACAAAAGGCATGTAGTGAAACCGCTTTTTCGGATCGTTGCAGACCGCATAGGCCCACTCCGCTCTGTCCCTCAATCTTGTTTTGCAAAATATCTCGATCTTGTTTCCGATTGTTTGGTAAAATTCAAGAAGCTCCCTCGGTTCGTCATACTGCGGCACCTCAATCCGCCACCGAAGGATCTCCACGCCTTCACACCGCTCTACACCGTTTTTCGTTTCATACCGCACCGTTTTATCTCCTCCATCCCGTATTGATATAGTGTATGGACTCCGATAAAAAAATAATCCATCGTCTATTTACTTTTTCATCCTTGTATGATATAATCATGTGAGAAAATAATCGGAAGGAGGTCCCTTTATGAAAAAAAATTACAGTCTGGTTTTAGAGCAAACGCTCAAGGAGCTGACGAACAGCAATTCCCACCCCTCGCTTCTGCTTCATGCTTGCTGCGCTCCCTGCTCCTCTTATGTATTGGAGTATCTTGCAGATCGGTTTGATCTGAGCCTTTTCTTCTACAACCCGAACATTTCGCCCAAGGAAGAGTACGATTTTCGGGAGCAAGAACTTTGCCGTCTGGTCAGGGACATGCACCTTTCGGATCGGGTAGGCATCATCCACGCGCCTTATCTTCCCGAGGAATTTAATTCCATTGCAGAGGGCTTGGAGTCCGAACCCGAGGGAGGAAGCCGTTGCTTCCGCTGCTACCGACTGCGTCTTTCCAAGGCCGCCGAAGAAGCAAGGAAGCGGGGCTTTGATTATTTCACCACGACCTTATCCATCAGCCCCTATAAAAATGCCGATTGGCTCAATGAAATCGGAAAGGAAGAAGCCGACATCCACGGTGTCCGTTATCTCTTCTCGGACTTCAAAAAGAAGAACGGCTATAAGCGCTCCTGTGAGCTATCCGCGGAATATGGGCTTTATCGCCAGGACTACTGTGGCTGCATTCACTCCAAGAGAGCTGCCGAACAAAGAAAGGAGAAATCCACTTCATGAAAAAGCGCATGCTGACTGTGCCCATTGCCGTCCATTCGGCAGATGAGTTGCCCGATTATGCCAAATTCCTCCACAAAGCAGGGGCAAAACGGGTCTTTTTATGCTGTCTGCCACACTGGGTCGAGGATGATATTCTGGTAAAAGAAATAGAAAAACACCGCCACTATGCCGAATATCTCGGAAAGGAGGGCTTTGAGGTCGGACTTTGGCTTCATGCCTTCGGCTTTGGTGTACCCCTGACCGAGCCTCAAAAAAAGATCTGCGCGAAATTCCGAAAGATCCGTGATCTGCGCGGACGGGAGGCGGGCGAAGCATTCTGCCCTACCTCCGAGGATTTTTGCCACTACATGGAACGATTGATCTCTCTTTCCGCCTCTCTGCCCATCCGCCTTTTGATGCTGGACGACGATTTTTGTCAATCGGTTCGACCGGGAATCGGCTGTGCCTGCGACACGCACCTTTCTGAGCTTCGCCGTCTGTCGGGAGATCTTTCTCTCAAATTAGAGGATCTGAATCAAAAGATCTTTTACGATTCTAACCGAACCCTCCGTCACCTTTGGTTTGATCTGCAAGCAAAAACCATTTCCGATTTCGCCCGCCGTATGCGAGCGGTAGTGGATCAGGTCAATCCCGACCTTCGCTTTGGCTTTTGCGCAGGCTACACCTCTTGGGACTTCGAGGGAATTTCCGCCATTGATCTGACGAAGATCCTGGCAGGCAGCACCGAGCCCTTCCTCCGTACCACCGGTGCCCCCTATTGGGTTTCCACCAACCGTCACAATCTGCATCTGCACCTTCAGGATATCGTGGAGCTGACCCGTATGCAGCGGGAATGGGGAGAAGATACCGGAGTGGAAATGTTCGATGAAAACGACAATTATCCAAGAATTACTTCCTTGGTTCCCGCCTCCCTTCAGGAGGGCTTCGACATGGCCATGGCGGTAGACGGAGGACTTCAGCCCTTCAAATATCTTTTCCCTTATGTGGGCGGAATTCACCACGAGCAATTTTACATCAATGCCCATTTTCGTAACGCCGACAACGTAGAACGACTGCACCTTGCCGCCGAGGGGAAACACGACATTGGCGTACGGGTACGGGAATACCGAGACAAGGCAAGAAGTTACGATTACCGTCCCGAAGACGAGGGTACCTTTGGCGCGGGCAAGGGACAGATGTGTGCTGTTTCCTATCCGAGAAATCACTGCATTGCCTCTCACAATGCAATTCCCACGGTTTACGGCAAGGCAAGCTGTGAGATCCTTTTCGGAGAAAACGCGAAATATATTCCGCTTGATGCGCTTCCCATGGGGTCGATTCTGGATATTCGTGCCGCTGAGATTCTTTCCGAACGCGGAGTCGATGTGGGTCTTACATCCTCTGTGGAATACGTAAAATCGGGTCCGTATGAACAATGGAACGGCATTGATATTTCCCTTTGGGGCACCAACCGATTCGGAAAGGCAGCTCTTGCCGACGGAGTCACGGTTCTTTCCACCGTAGGCGAGAATGCCCTGCCCTGCTCGTACCGTTACGAAAACGCGAAAGGCAATCGCTTCCTTGTGTTCTGCTTTGACGCCTCCTCCTTAGATTATTCATCCTCCCTCTTTTCCCATTACGCTCGACGTCAACAGCTCTATGCGCATCTGGACTGGCTAGGTGCCGACGTTCCCTTCCGAATGAAGGGCGATTATCCCAATCTCTATGCCATGTGCAAGCGCGGCGACGATGGCTCGCTTCTCATTGCTCTCTTCAATTTCACCGAGAATCCTCTCTATGACATAACCCTCTCCCTTGCGGACAGCTTGGAGGGAAAAACACCCCTTTCCCTCGGTTGCGGTATTTCCCATGACAAACGCTCGATTGTCATAGATTCCATCCCTGCCTTCGGATTTGGCGCGGTGGAAATCGTTTCTTAAGTATATTTATCACAATCAAAAAACCATCGGCGGCGTTCAAAGCAACGCAGTCCGATGGTTTTTTTATTAAAAAATTCTCTCAATAGATCTCCATAAAGAATTTCGTGCGTTCCGCGCGGGCACCGCGGATCTCGATGATATAATCCAAAGCAAGCGTCCGTTCGGTTTCCAGCCGATTCTCCACCTTCAGTGTGTGAACACAGACCTCGAAAGGCATAAAGGGGGTCTGATAGACACAGTGATGCCGTTTTCCCTCTTCAAACACGAGAGCGGTCGATACAGATCCTTTGCGAAGCATGGTCACAAGCTCGGGGCGGTCCAGAAGGTAGGTTACCGAGGTGGTCGATCCATCCATACCCGTAGCTTCGGTCTCATCATACGAAAAGACCCGACGTCCATTTTCCTCGGAGCAAACGCCAACCGAGCAGATTTCCATGGTTTCCGGCTCCACCTCCATACGGATCTGTCCGTCCTCAATGGCAACATCCTCCCCCATAGAAAAAAGCGAAACCTCGCTTTCATAACGGATCGATTTGATTTTTAAACGAATCTGATTTTTCATTCTTTTACTCCATATTTTGTTGAATGTATTTATTGTATCATTCCGTCATAAAAAAGTCAACCGACCTTTCTCCTTTTTCTTTGAAAATATTTCAAAAAATATGCAGAATCCCTTTGACAGTACAACAAAATGGTGATATAATGTAAGTAGTAATGTTTAGCAATTTTGGAGGTCTTTACCATGTCTTTATCTGTGGATATCCGAGTCAAACAACTGATCGAATACGCGCTTTGCAAAAAGCTGATCGGTGAAGAGGATCGCGCGTATATGACCAACGCGCTTTTGTCTGTGCTTCACCTTTCGGAATGCTCCGATGAGCCGATTCCCGAGGACGAGCCCGAATTGGAGGAGATTCTAAAGGATCTTTGTGACTATGCGGCTGAACACGGTCTCCTGGAAAGCAACAGCGTGGTATTCCGCGATCTGTTTGATACCAAGCTGATGGGAGTGCTCACCCCCCGTCCATCGGAGGTGATCCGTACCTTTACAGCTCTTTATGCCCTCTCCCCCAAGGCGGCAACCGATTATTTCTACAAGCTCTGCCGTTCCTCCGACTACATCCGTACATATCGTGTCAAGAAAGACATGAAGTGGGTCTATACGGGAGAATACGGTGATTTGGATATCACCATCAACCTGTCTAAGCCTGAAAAGGATCCCAGAGCCATCGCCGCCGCAAAGCTTCTGCCGCAGCGAGGCTATCCCAAGTGCCTGCTCTGTGCGGAGAATGAAGGCTACGAAGGCAACGCAGGTCATCCTGCCCGTCAGAATCTCAGACTGATCCCCGTCACTCTTTCGGGTAAAAAGTGGTATTTCCAATATTCCCCCTATGTCTACTATAACGAGCATTGCATCGTACTGTCCGCCGAGCATACTCCCATGAAGATCGACCGAGGAACCTTCGCGAGACTCTTGGATTTTGTCGGACAGTATCCTCACTATTTTGTAGGATCCAATGCTGACCTTCCCATTGTGGGCGGTTCGATTCTTTCCCATGATCACATGCAGGGCGGAAGCTACACCTTCGCCATGGCAAAGGCACCCATCGAGACCGAAATCAAGTTCTCCTGCTTCGATAATGTAGAGGCGGGCATCGTACGTTGGCCTATGTCGGTCATCCGTCTGCGCTCCACCAACAAGCAAAGTCTCTGCACGCTCGCGGAGAAGATCCTTGATGCATGGAGATCCTACTCCGACCCCGACGCGTTCGTATTTGCCAACACCGACGGAGAACCTCACAACACCATCACGCCCATTGCCCGTATGAGAGACGGAAAATACGAGCTGGATCTGGTTCTCCGCAATAACATTACCACCGAGGAACATCCTCTGGGTGTTTATCATCCCCATGCGGACGTACATAATATCAAAAAGGAAAACATTGGTCTAATCGAGGTAATGGGTCTTGCCGTGCTCCCTGCCCGACTCAAGGAGGAGATCGCTCTGATGAAGGATGCCATCCTTTCGGGAACTGACTTTGCATCTGTGGAAGCCATTGCCAAGCATAAAGAGTGGTTCGCACTCTTCCGCGACAAGTATACCTTCACCGCCGAAAACATCGAAGAGATCCTCAAAAAGGAAATCGGAAAGACCTTCCAGAGAGTCCTTGAGGATGCAGGTGTCTACAAGAGAACCGAAGGCGGACAGATCGCCTTCCTTCGATTCATCGCCACCATTCGATAAAAAAACAACGAACAGAAAGGAGATTTACCAATATGTCCAATATTGTTATTACCATTGCCAGAGGATTTGGAAGCGGAGGTCGTACCATCGGCAAAATGCTTGCCAATCGTTTGGATATTCACTACTATGACGGCGAGCTGCTTCGTCTCGCCTCCGAGGAAAGCGGCATCAACATCGAGTTATTTGGAAAAGCCGATGAGCAGGTCAAGACGAATCTGTTCAAGCGCTATAATCGCACCTATGATTTTAAGCTTCTTCCTCCCGACAGTAGCGAGTATACTTCCACGGACAATCTCTTCAATTACCAGGCAAAGATCATCCGTAATCTGGCAGAAACGCAAGACTGCGTTATCATCGGTCGTTGCTCGGACTACGTGCTGAAGGACCAACCCGGTGCCATCCGTCTGCTCATCTACGCAGACAGAAGCACCTGCATCAAGAATGTGACCGAGCTGTACGGTGTCCTTCCCAAGGAAGCGGACGACCGCATTGATGAGCTGGATCGCGCCAGAGCCGCTTATTATAAGTACCACACCGGAAAGACCTGGGATGATCCCGCCAATTATGATCTTTGCATCAACACCTCCAAATACGGATTTGAGACCACGGTAGAGATCATTCTCTCTTACATGCGTACGCTTGGCTATACTGTCTGAGGTGCTTTGCCATGAGAATTTCCTACGATCATGAATCCATTCGTCTGACAGGACGCTGGGATGTTTCCAAAAAAGAATATGCCGAAACCACCACGACAGGTGCTTACCTTGAATTTGCGTTCGAGGGGGATATGGCAATTGTTCGGTTTGACATCACCACCAACGCCACTCCCCTGCTCCATCTTTGGATCGAGGTGGACGGCGGTGTACGGGTGGAAGCACCAATCGACCGCTATTTGCGCATCAAGGCTCCCACCGTCGGAAAGCACATCTGCCGTGTGATTTATAAGGGTGGAACCGAAAACGACCGCCGTTGGTATCATCCCTTGACCGGCAAGGTCTCCTTCATTGGCATTGACGTAGAAAAGCCCCTTCCCATCGGAGAGGATACCAGAAAGGTCATTGAATTTGTCGGTGATTCTATCACCGAGGGTGTACTGGTCGACGATGATTACTGCGGAGACGGTGAAAAGGTTTTCTACATTGACATGCTGAACCGTATCTATCAGGACGACGTTTGCGCCACCTATGCGTGGCTGACCGCCGAGCGGTTAAATCTTCGTCCCGTATTTATGGGCTACGGAGCGGTAGGCATCGGTCAGGTCGGCATGGGACGTGTCCCTGCCGTTGTGGATTCCTATCCCTACAACTTTGAAAATTCTCCCGTGACCCGTCCCTGCCCCGATATTGTCATGATCAATCACGGTGCCAACGACCGCAAGCGTGAGACAGAGGAATATCTTGCGGGATATGAAAAGCTTTTGGATACGATCCGTGCCATGAACCCCAAGGCAAAGATCGTCTCTCTTTCCGCATTCTGCGGCGCACACCACGAGGCACTCGCCTCCTTTATCCCCGCCTATAACCTAAAGAACGGAACCTCCGTCGCCTATATCGACTCCAACGGATGGATTCCCGTATCGCCTCTCCACCCTCTCCGTGACGGTCACAAAACCGTCGCCGAGCATTTGATCCCCATTTTGAAAGAAATCCTCGAAAACTAAAGGACGCGGAGGATACGGAGGACGCGGAGGATGCGGAGGATGCGGAGGATGCGGGTCGCTTTTGAAAAAGCTCCGCAAAACTTTTCATACAAAATTATGGATTAACCCTTCTGCATTGTTCTCGTCATGATGTTTGTAAAACGATATTGTTTTTTCTCTGAGGTTGAAAACCGTCGGACGGCCGCTGCGCCACCGACGGTTTTCTTCCTTAGTGAAGAAACAATCGCCTATACCTTACACAAAAACGAGAAACGTACATAAGGATCCAAGAAATCATTTGTATAAAAAGTTTTGCGGAGCTTTTTCAAAAGCGACAAAAAATTAGTCGTAAGAATCTTTCAAAAGCGACCTAAAACTGGCCCCAGTCACCTCTCACCATTTGGTAGCGACACCGTCCACATAGTGCCAATATTTTCCGATGGCGGCGGTTTCCTTTTCGGAGTAATAGTAGCGAGGGGCTTGTATCAAAGCTTTGTTGTCCGTGCCAATGCTTACGGTCAGCCAATCCTTTTGTTCTCCTCCGTAGAAAAGAAATTTCAATTTATCACAGGAGAAGAATGCCAGCTCCTCAACCGAAACCAGTCGCTTACCAAGCGTGATCCGTTCCAATGCTGTACATCCCCAAAAGGCATATTTTCCGACGGTCGTAACATTCTCACCGTGGCTAACCTCGCTTAGGGCGGAGCAGGACAAAAATGCCGAGGATTGGATCTCTCGAAGGGAGAATCCCAATCGTACCGAGACCAGGGAGATACAGTCCTCAAAGGCATTGCTGCCGATGGTTTCCACCGTGTCGGGAAGTGTCAGAGTTAAAAGCGTAGAACATCCCGAAAAAGCATGCGGACCGATAGAAATTACCCGATAGCCGTTATGATACGACGGAAGAATCAGCTCGTTTCCCGAAAAGGTCCCCACACCGACCACCGAGCAGGTTCCATCCTCCGACAACAAAAAATCAATCCCCAAAGATCCTGTCGCAAACAGGCACTCCTTCTGCTCCTTCTTGCAAGCAGCACAGCTTTTGATCTCATAGCCATCCTCGGAAAGGGATGGTTTTTTTGTTTCGATCACCGAAAAGCTATGTCCCGTTGGCTTGATCTCACGCGTTTGTGTCTTGGAGCATTTTTTACAATAAAGCGTTTTTTCTCCTACACTCTCACAGGCAGGTGCCCTTGTCAGGGTCCACTCCGACTCCCACGCATGACCGGCAGGCTCTACATTTTTTTCAACCTTGGCAAAGCATACAGAGCAAACCTGCGCTTCTCTTCCGCTTTCCTCACAGGTGGGAGCTCTTGTGATTTCCCATTCGCTAAAGGAATGCCCCACGGCAGAAACGGTTCGATTCTCCAATTCGTTACACACACTGCAGCTTCGCGTTTCACTTCCCGCATCCGTGCAATTGGCTGCCATCGTCACAATCCACTCTCCGAAGGAATGCCCCTTTGCCGCAATCGCGCGTGTTTCTACACGCGCACATCCCGAGCAATGCCGCACCTCAATTCCCGCCTCCAAGCAGGTAGGAGCCAAGGTTTCGCTCCATTCCGACAGTGTGTGAATTACATGGCTCGTTTCCTCCTCCGCTCCACCGCGTTCCTCGGCGCATCCCGACCAAAGCAGCAGCGGGATGAGCAGTCCCAACAGAATCCACCCTTTTTTCATCGCGTTCCTTCCTTTACTTTCTTTTTGAGCGGCATATCAAATCCGATCAGTACAGCTTGTACTTCAAACGAAGATTGTCGGCAATCATGGCGATAAATTCCGAATTGGTGGGTTTACCGCGGTTGTTTTGAATGGTATATCCAAAATAGGAATTAAGAGTATCCACATCCCCACGATCCCACGCCACCTCTATGGCATGGCGGATGGCACGCTCCACACGGGAAGTTGTGGTCTGATATTTCTTTGCCACAGAGGGATACAATGCCTTGGTGACCGAATCGATCATCTCACTGTCTCGCACCGTTAAGAGAATTGCCGTGCGAAGATACTGGTATCCTTTGATGTGTGCGGGAACTCCGATCTGGTGGATGATTCTGGTCACCTGTGTCTCGATGTCTCCGTTGGGATCCTCCTTTTCCCCGGAGGTTGCCGTGGAGTCAGGCGAAAGACGGGTTTTAGCTAAGGAAAGAATATGCTCGCAAAGGCTCTCCATATTATACGGCTTCAACAGACAGAGATCGGCTCCCGCTCTGGCTGCCTCCATAAAAATGCTTTGGCTTGAAACCATGGAAACGACGATGAAGGCAGGAGGCTTATCCGCCCCAAAATGTAGGGATTTGCAATTTCGCAGGACACCGATGCCGTCCAGCTTGGACAGCCATACGTCCAGAATCGCCACATCTGGATGACTCCGTCCGATTTTAATGAGCGCCTCCTCTCCATTGGATGCCTCCTCTATGGTTTGAAAGCCTGCTCGACGCAACTCATTTGCCAGCGCTTGCCGACCGGCGGGATTTTCATCCGCAATCAGGATTTTGATATTGTGTTCCATTTCTTCCTCCAATTTTATAGTTTGATAACCATATTTTACCATATTTTGGTAAAAACATCAAGTATTTTACAAAAATTTCCAGCCGTCAAATTTCACAATAAAATTTCCATTATTTGGTAATTTTATAGATAAAAATAAAAACCGTGTCGAAACACGGCAAAAAAAGAAAAAGAAAAACCCTGCTCTTTTGAAGAGCAGGGTTTTTGAGGATTCAATTCACATATGTACTGTAGATCTGTTTTACATCCGCGGTAGACTTTTTGGCTGACAGGCGATCACCGCCCACCGTCACAAGAATATATTCTCCTCCACCTTCATTGGCAGTGGCATAGGTAACAAGGCACGCGCCCGGCGCATCCTCCCAACCGGTCTTTCCGCCCTTCACGGTTACGGTCTCCAGCTCGGCAACCCCCAGCCGTTCGGTCAGCCAAGTGGGCTTGATGGTGGTTCGTTCTCCAATGGGAGCATATCTCTTTTTCAGAACCCAATCGGTAGCGGTCAGAACACGCTCTGCCAGGGGATTCTCCAAGGAATATGCCATCAGCATGGCAATATCACGGCAGGTGGAATGATAGGTTTCTCCCTTGATGGAAAGTCCCGTGCTATTGGCAAAAACGGTATCATCCATTCCGATCTCCCGAGCCTTCTCGTTCATCAATCGGGTAAACTCCTCTTCATTTCCCGCCACATAATTGGCAAGAAGCTTACAAGCCACCGTATCTGACTGCATAAATGCCAGATACATCAAATCCTCAACGGAAAATTCATTTCCCTCGACCCAAAGGTTCTTCAGACCGGAGCCTCCGCCGCTCAACGAATCATCCAAAATCTCTGCTGTAATCGTCAATCGGTCATCCAGAGATTTCAGCCGCTCAGATACCACAAGAATCGTCATGACCTTGGTCATGGATGCGGGACAAATCTCCGTATCCGCATTCTTTCCCGCAATTGCCTCATAAGAATCCAAGTCCACCAGAATGGCATATTTCGAGGAAACTCCCTTGATGCTTTCGTATGACCCTGCCTTGGGAATGTCATAATCTGTGCGAGAGGGAACGGTTGCCACCGCGCCACGATCGGTATCGGGTTGACCGACCTCTCCGCTTGCAGGCAGATCGGACGAATTGTCTGCTTCCATCTTGTCGCCATTTCTTCCCGAAAGCACGACACCGATTAGGATCACGCAACCGATGATTACCGCAATACTCGCGGCAAGAAGAATCAAAAGAAGCCTTGCCAGGAATGTGTTGCTTTGCTGCGGCGCAGAAGCAGGGCTAGGCTGAGGAGCCTGTTTTGGCGGGGTACGAAGAGGTGTTTGTTGATTCATGGGGTTCGTCCTTTCTGTTGGATTCTCACGGATCTATTGTATCATATCCGTGTCGTTTTTTCAAGAGCAAATAAAAAATATCCTCCCCAAAGGGAGGATATTTCTTTCATATCTATCTCCGGCGTTTCCGCTTTATTTCCGAAATGGTTCTATATACATTCTATATATTCATCCCATTGGGAGCTTGAGCGATATGCAGCGGGATTACTTTGCGTAATCAACCGCGCGACTTTCCCGAATCAGGTTGATCTTGATCTGTCCGGGATACTTGACTTCATCCTGAATCTTCTGTGCCATCTCACGGGCAATCAGCTTCATTCCGTCGTCGTTGACCTCCTCTGGCTTGACCATGACGCGGATCTCACGTCCTGCCTGTACGGCAAACGCCTTCTCTACGCCGCCAAAGCTCTTGGCAATCTCCTCGATCTTCTCGAGTCTCTTGATGTAGTTTTCCAGATCCTCACGACGCGCACCGGGTCTTGCCGCAGAAATCGCGTCTGCCGCCTGAACGATCACAGCGGTAATGGTCTGCGCCTCTACATCTCCGTGATGCGCCTCGATTGCATGAATCACATCGCGGCTTTCCTTGTACTTCTTTGCTAGATTAACACCCAGCTCCACGTGAGAGCCTTCCATTTCATGGGTCTGTGCCTTTCCAATGTCGTGCAGCAGTCCCGCGCGCTTGGCAATCGTACTGTCAATGCCCAGCTCATCGGCAATCATACCCGCAATCAAAGCAACCTCAATGGAATGCTTCAGCACATTCTGACCGTAGCTGGTTCTGTACTTCAATCTACCCAACAGACGGATCAGATCCTGATTGATTCCGTGGATGCCCACATCAAAGGTGGCTCGTTCTCCTGCCTGTTTCATGGAGGTTTCGACCTCGCGGGTCGCCTTCTCCACTGTTTCCTCAATTCTGGTGGGATGGATTCGTCCATCGGAGATCAGCTTCTCCAAGGTAATCCGTGCAATTTCTCTGCGAACGGGATCAAATCCCGACAGGGTAATGGCTTCGGGGGTATCGTCGATGATCAGCTCCACACCCGTCAGCTTTTCCAACATCTGAATGTTTCTACCTTCTCGTCCGATGATTCTTCCCTTCATATCCTCATTGGGAAGGGACACCACCGACACAGTCGTTTCTGCCACGTGATCCGCGGCACATCTCTGAATGGCAAGAGAAATAATATTCTTTGCCTTGGAATCCGCCTCTTCCTTGAATTCGGTCTCCAGCTCAATCATACGTTGAGCCAGCTCATGCTTGACCTCAGATTCCACTCTGGCGATTAGCTCTTCCTTTGCCTCGGTAGCGGAAATACCGGAAATACGCTCCAGCACCTCCAGCTCCTTCACACGAAGATCCTCGATCTGTTCACGAAGCGCATCGTTTTCCTTGAGCTTCTTGTCCAGCTGTTCGTTCTTCTTTTCCAGCGCATCGGTCTTTTTGTCCAGATTTTCTTCCTTTTGATTCAAGCGACGCTCCATGCGGGAAATTTCCGCTCTG